>CAYZKL010000110.1:0-10125 GCA_964478855.1 uncultured Flavipsychrobacter sp. | reverse complement strand
TCTGTGCATGAATTTATCGCCATACTTTACGATACCGGCTTCGATCATCTCACGCATCAGGTCATTACCTTCACGTGTACGCTCTCCTACTCCGGCAAATACCGAAAGACCGGCATAAGCTTTCGCAATGTTATTGATCAGTTCCTGGATCAGTACGGTCTTACCCACACCTGCACCACCAAACAGACCGATCTTACCACCCTTTGCGTATGGCTCGATAAGGTCAATAACCTTGATACCTGTGAACAACACCTCAGATGATGTGCTCAGGTTTTCAAATTTTGGCGGTTTTGCATGGATAGGACGGCCATTAGTTTTATCAGGAGCAGGAAGACCATCGATAGGATCACCTGTTACATTGAACAGGCGGCCATTGATCTGGTCACCAACGGGCATAGCTATTGCTTTACCTGTATCCCTTACTTCAGTACCCCTTACAAGGCCCTCAGTACCATCCATGGCCACAGCACGAACGCTGTCTTCTCCAAGATGCTGCTGTACTTCCAATACCAGTTTATCACCGTTCTCACGGGTCAGTTCGAGGGCGTTAAATATCTCAGGCAGTTTGCTACCACCACCAAAATAAACGTCCACTACAGGCCCGATTATTTGTTTTATTTTACCAACGTTTGGCATAATTATTAGTTATTATAAATAAATAAGTCCGTGAAATTTTGCGCAAAGGTAAGTGTATAAAGTGAAAAAAGTAAAAATTTAAAATGAGAAAATTACCTACTCATCCCAACTTTTTCACCGCTTTCCGGTATATACTAACATTATTATTATTTATATTCATCAAAAAGCCCCATAACGGGGCTTTTGATGCAAGTATCTTAGGTTAAAGCTATTGTTTCATCCACTTCAATACAGAAGACGTATTATTACCTGATATTTTTATCATATACAACCCGGGCGCCAGGTTGTTATATGTTACCTGCTTAGTATCAGTACCACGATTCCATGTGCCCCTTGACACCTCACGGCCTGACAACTCAGCTATACTGATAACGAGGTCTTCAGTCACTGATTCAGCTGCGTGTAAGGTCACAATATCACCATTGCCCTGTGCCAGCCAGAAGTCATTGGAATAAGCACCATTGACAGAAGGAATACCCATAGATGCGGCAAGAGCAACAGAAGTACCCTTACAACCTCCCGAATCGGCTGTTACCTTATAGGTAGCAGTAAGCGAATAGGTATATGTACTATTGGTGGCGCCCGCTATTGGCGAAGAACCATTGTACCATTGGATATTGGTATAAGCACCGGTTATGGAAAGTACATGGCCAGCTTTAGTAATAACTGGGCGTGGGGTCTTCTTCAGGAATATCATCTTTGTTGCTGAATCAAAACTACCACCACCAAAAGCATCCAGCCTGATGATATACGGACCGGGAGGAATGCTGCTTGTAAGGCATAACGGCAACGGGCTGATATTAGGCAATGTGAGCGGGAAGCCCACTACCGACCAACGGAAGCTATCGATAGTGCCTGTGCTGGTGCTGGTATTGGTAAGCGTAATGCAGCTATCCTGGCAAAGCGTATCATCAGTAGATGTAAATGATGCTACGGGCACAGGCAATGCTGATAAAGTACCGGTTAGGTAAACACTGTCTACAGCAAAAGAAGGATCTGAACCAAGGCCATCGTCATTATTGGTCCAGTTAAAACCGATTTTCACATTAGGGTTATTATCTGCACTGGAAGGAAGTGCAACTGATAAATAATCCCAGTAACCCTGTCCGCCAGGACATATAGGCGGTGTTTTTGCAGGATTTACGAGCAAAGCCCATGTGGAACCATCGTAGTACCATACCGAAGCATCGTCCATAGCGCCATCTCCTGCCTCTGTGTAATAAAAATTGAGTGTTACTCCTGTTCTTGAAGAACAGTCGATAGTTGGTGACTCTGCTCTCATATTGGTAGTAACACACATAATGGAAGGACAAAAGCCACCTGCATTATAAGAAGCGCCACCATCGCCGCCAAATGCAGGATTAGAACCGATATGCAGTGTAGAAAGTGTAGCAGTAGTGGATACCCCGACACAGCCTGTGCCACACCCACCGGTAGTATGTCCGTTCTCCGCACAACTAACGAACCATGTATTGTTAGTAGCATCATTTGTGCCTGTGCTGTTTGTAACCCATATTCCATTGGGCCCAGTGTAGGCACCTGCCAAAAGACCAGATGTGCTGCCCCCCTCGAAATTCTCCACCCAGAATATCTGAGCCGAAGCATTGTTGAAGCACAGCATTAATACTATTGGTAAAAGCGTAAAGATCTTCTTCATAGTAAATATATTTTTACTAAAAGTAAGCAAAACAAAAATATGCTCAAAGAAAATCTATGTATTCCTTTTTGATAAACAAAGAATATGATCATTTCAGCCGTTCGTCCACATGGAGTTTATGAAACAACCTGTGTGCCGCAGGTGCCAGTATGAAGCCGATGTTGGTAATGAACACTACCCCGCTGAATAAAGCATATGCTGATGAGAAGAATTTGCCTGAATCGTTCCTGATTTCTACTACCGGTCCCATTCCGCTCAATATCATAGATGCATTGTGCAATGCATCTATCCAGGGTATGTCAGCGATATAGTGATAGCCCAAAACTCCCAGCAATAAGCAGAATGAGAGTATTACTGTAGCTACAATGAAATTACGAAGTATGCGGGTATAATATAAACCACGAGGCGCCAGTGGCTGATGTTTGCTTTCGTATTTGTTATTTAATCGCATACTCTACTTTTACTTTATTGCTAATGACATTTAAAATGTTCAAAAGGCTCCTTACAGGACAGGCATTTGAACAATGCTTTACAGGATGTAGGTCCGAACTGACTGACCAGCTCGGTTTCTTCAGAACCACAGCGGGGGCAACTTACATTATCTTCTTCAAACAGGCCTAAAGGCTGAAATGCTTTCCGGTTTGGCGGTGCTATGCCGTATGCTTTCAATTTTACTTTACCCTCTTCGCTCATCCAGTCGGTGGTCCACGCCGGGCTCAGTTGCGGCTCCACCTTTATGTTCTTTATTCCGTGGCTTGCCAGTGCCATACGGATACCTATAGATATAACATCCATTGCAGGGCAGCCACTGTAAGTAGGGGTTATTGTAACCGTTACAGAAACATCTTTACCATGCTCCTCAACTGACACTTTACCGGCACTTCCGGGTCCGTTACATCGGCCAGCCACTCATATACCCTCTGCTCTGTTATCTGCGTCATTGCTTTATTTTGCCCGTGTAAACACGTGATTATTTACCATGATCATCCCATCAGCCGACTTTGATACTATGATCGCATCAGCCGGCCTTAACAGCAACTCATCCATAGCTATGTAAGCAGGTTTCGGGTCATTGATCAGTTTACACCTTATTGCTGTGCAATTCTGTTTCATCTTAAAATATACGGATGCCCTGAACCACATACCATTATTATCAAGACTCTGCTTGGTCAATGCATCTACCTGGTCTATTACATTCCCCTCTTTGTCCACACTCTGTACTGTAATATAAGGTGAGCGGTAATCCTTATCACCCAGCAGAAACCAGCAAGAAAATTCATAACCGGCATTATCTGCATGCTTACCTACAGGTATAGTGGCTATAATACTATCACCACCAGCTATAGCGTGCGCAGACTGCCTGCCGAACAGATGCTCCGAACAGCCTGCATTATCATAATGCCGCACAAACCAATCATTGCTACCGGTAATGCAGGTATCTCCGTCCTTTATAAACGGTAATACTTTATTGATACTGTCTGCATACCTTTTATCGGAGGCAGCTATGCGATCAGGGTAGCACGCATACACGTTACACTGAGAATAATGGCCTATATAGTCGGAAGCAGAAAGCAAGTACTTCTGGTCAGCATCAAGGGAGTCATCTTCAAAATGGAGCAACAAAAATGGCTTTCTGCTTTTTATATCATGCAATATTGGCTTATCTACAAATGGCCCTGCTGCTATTTTCACCTGCTTCTTAGCCTGCCCCCATGACGACCGGGACATCATTACATCTACTATTGGAAGATGTAGCTGCATAGCTGCCTTACTACCCAATGTGGTTAACCACTCGCCATTACCTACCCACAATTTTTCTGTGCCTACATGAAAGAATTTAAGCATCAGGATCGCCTGAAAATCTGCACCTGTATGCTGTTGTTGTTTTAGAAACGCTTCCCAGTTCTCATCGGCAGGAGGAAAAATGAAATCATAATTATTGACGGCAGTTGCTGCAAGCCCCCTGGAATACTTCACATAGCCGCTTGCTTCATACACCCATGTAGCTAACGCTAACAGCAATACAATGTAGCCCGAAAAAAGATAACGTT
The DNA here is from genome assembly GCA_964478855.1 of uncultured Flavipsychrobacter sp. GTDB lineage: Bacteria > Bacteroidota > Bacteroidia > Chitinophagales > Chitinophagaceae > Nemorincola. Next base: position 5,781 of record CAYZKL010000110.1, on the reverse strand, counting down.
TTTTGCGGGCGACAATAAAGAACTGCCACAAAACAACTGTAGCGTATACAGTGATTATGTAATAGAATACCCAGCTGAACCGACCCAATGACCTGAACTGCTTGAAGAAAGAAAGATAATTGAGCCAATCCATGTTCCAGATAAACGGAATGCCCATGCTGAACAATAGTACACAGAAAGCCATGAGTAACCATACAGGCTGAAAACCACTTTCCCCGGTATTGATCACCAGCTTTTTCTTCCTTATGCTTTTTACTATTGCTGCCAGCACAGAGAAAACGATCGTAAGGCACACAAAGAAACCTAAATACACATAACCCTCGCCCCCGGTACTTTCCTTATCAAACTTCGTTTTCTTTTTTATGTACTGCCATACAGGTGAATAAGATGACGTGAAAATATGTTTGGAACGTGTACAGGTCTCGTAAAATGTATTGAGCGGTGTTACCGGCCTGTCAGTTACAGGGTCTGTGAGCTTCATGGTAATGGCAATGACCGCGAATATGGCAACCACGGTAATGACCAATGGTAACACCCTCAGGACATTTGCTTTCAGTTTTTCCTTCCCGCATACACAGTAAGCAAACGAATAACTGAACACCCAAACCATAAGCATAGCAGCAAAGTAAGGATGGATGAAACCCATGAGGCAGCCTGTGATGAAAAAATAAACACAATACCTGAACTTGTATTGCGCATTAAACTTTATTGTCCAGAAAAACATCATGGGAATGATGCAACTGTATGCTAAAGCATAATGCCCCTGCAGGCGAAACAACTGCGGCGAGAAAATACAGATGAGCCCCGCAAAGATCATTGCGATGAGCGGGCCCACCTTGAAATGGATAAGTATCTTGTATAAATAAACCGAGGACAACACATAGCTGAGGCCTATGAGCAACCACATTACAGATAATGCCTTTCCGGGAGTTATATTATTGAAGTAACTGAGTATTACAGAGATCACAGGCTGGCCGTCTGTATAGACGATATGCTCTCCATATGGGTAATTCATCCCATCAAACCAGATGCCATCACCATACATACTGTGATAAACATAGGTAAAATTATTTTTCGCACCATCCCCTCCTATTTCTGATACTACATGCGATGACTTGGTAACAAGGAATGATAAAGTAAACACAACAAGGCATACCGAAAATACGATAGCAACAAACTGCCAGATATAGTGTTTTGTTCTGCTCATTATGCGATGCCTGAAACCAACTTAACAAAATTGCTCATTCCAGGAATAATTACGAGAGGTGCATACTCATCTGAAACATGATCGGACAATTGCTACCACTCCATGCCGGGGTATGCACGCTGCATGAACTGCAATTCGGCAAGAATATAACCAAGATGCTCCGAATGGCGGCCTTCCTTGCCTCCCTGCTGCATCCAGCCGGTAGCGGGTATGGTCAATGTAGCCTCTTCAAGAACAGCATTCACACGGTCTGTCCATAATGTCTTTACCTTCTCAATATTCACTCCGGCTCCCTGCGCATGCATAGCCTTTTCGGATTCATCGGGTGTAAAAAACTCTCCGGTAAACATCCACAGTTCATTTATAGCCTGCTGCATTTTAGCATGACTTTCTTCTGTGCCGTCTCCAAGCCTTATCACCCATTCACTGCTCCACCTTAAATGATAGGTAACTTCCTTCAATGATTTTTCGGCGATAGCAGCAAGTGTTTCATTACCGAGACCAGCCAATGCTGAAAAGAAAAAATAATTGTACGCGTCATAAAAAAATGACCGGGCTACAGTATGTGCCCAATCTATATTTGGCTGCTCTAACAACAGCAGATTTTTAAAGTCCCAACCGTCGCGCAAAAATGCAAGATCATCCTCATCTACAGCGGTACCATTACTCACCATTTGCTGCAATGCTACCGAAGAAAATATGCTGCTCTTGTCTGCAGCAGACAAGTTATTGAACTGCTGGGCCGCATACTGGTACAGGCTGCGAGCTCGTCCCAGGTGATCAAGTGCAGTATTGGTAAGCGCTATGTCCTGCTCCAGTATTGGGCCATGGCCGCACCACTCACTCAGTCTGTGACCTATGATCAATGCATCATCTGCCAGGCGCAATGTATAATTTAAAAGGTGTTGGTCTTTCATAAAAAACTTTAGCACTACATGTATTTCACCTCGTCAGGCAGGTTATAAAAAGTAGGATGACGGTATATTTTATCGTTGGCAGGTTCATACATAGACTCAGCCTGCCCCGGATCAGAAGCTTTGATATGCTTGCTTTCTACCACCCAGATACTTACACCTTCCATTCTGCGGGTATATACGTCACGGGCATTTTCTATCGCCATATCGGCATCTGCAGCATGAAGGCTGCCGGCATGTTTATGATCAAGGCCGGCTTTGCTGCGGATAAATACTTCCCACAAGGGCCATTCGTTCTTATTCATGTTCTTTATTTCCTGAGCCATAATGCTATTATTATGCAGCTTTTGCTGCCTTTTCCTTTTTAGCTTTTCTCTTTTCTGCGTAGGCCATTGCTGCGTCACGCACCCACTGCCCTTCTTCCCATGCTTTCTTGCGTGTTTCCAGGCGCTGCTTATTGCATGGGCCATTGCCTTTCACCACATTCCAGAATTCTTCCCAGTTAATGGCTCCAAAATCAAAATGACCACGTTCTTCGTTCCATTTCAGGTCTTTATCAGGTACGGTCAGGCCCAGTATTTTGGCCTGCTCTACAGTTACATCCACAAACTTCTGGCGTAGTTCATCATTGGTCAGCCTCTTGATGCGCCATCTTACACTCTGTTCGGTATGCGGGCTTTCTGCGTCCGGCGGGCCAAACATCATCAGCGAAGGCCACCACCAGCGGTTAAATGCATCCTGGGCTAGTTTCTTCTGTAATTCAGTTCCATTGGAAAGGGTAAGCATGATCTCAAAACCCTGGCGCTGGTGAAAGCTCTCTTCCTTGCACACACGTACCATCGCCCTTGCATACGGGCCATAAGATGTGCGGCAAAGCGGCACCTGGTTCATGATGGCTGCCCCATCTACCAGCCAGCCTATAGCACCCATATCTGCCCAGGTAAGCGTGGGGTAATTGAATATTGATGAATATTTTGCTTTCCCGGTATGTAACTGATCATACAGTTCATCCCTGCTTATGCCCAGTGTCTCAGCCGCGCTGTACAGGTACAGTCCATGGCCTGCCTCATCCTGCACTTTGGCCAGCAATACCGCTTTCCTGCGCAAACTTGGGGCACGGGTGATCCAGTTACCTTCAGGCAGCATACCGATAATTTCGCTATGCGCGTGCTGCGATATCTGCCTGATCAGTGTTTTGCGGTAATCATCCGGCATCCAGTCTTTTGGCTCTATTGTTATCTCCCTGTCTAACAGGTCATCAAAATGTTGCTGAAATGAATGGACTGTCATTTATATAAAAATTTACGACTACAAATATACAGAATTTACCCTATTCCTGATGTCCGAATGAGGGGCTATTGGCCAAAAATAAAGCGTAAGGTCACCCCTGCACGGGTATTTGTGGTCGGGTATGAGTTAGAAACGTAGGGTATGGTTTGCGTTCTGTCGAAGAAAAAGCGCAGGGTAAGGTTTTTATTAGCTATGTAGTCAATGGTTGGTGAGATACGGATCACCTTTTGGCCTCTTGATACCACATTGATATTATTGGCAAGGAACGTATTACTTGACTTATCATCCCTCAATCCCAGGTCCACCTTAGTGATCAGTTCGTTTTTCAGTTTTCTTACCCCAAAGATAGGGAACGGTAAGATGATGCCCTTTTTACGGAAACCAAAGCCGATAACATATTCTGTACTCAGGTTTTCACTTACCTGGTAGTCAATAAGGCTAAGGCTCTGCATTTTCGATTTACGTATCTCGAACCTGCCGGTCACGTTGTTCTTGAAGCCGCCCTCAAGGCCAATCAATGGATTGAATGCCTGCGATATAGTAACATTTGGCACCTGGTAGAACGGTACATAGTTATTGGAGTTAGGATCGATGAACGACGAGAACCCTAAACCAAACAGGTCATTGAATAAAAGCGACGAGTTAAAGCCGTTCATAGACATAGAACCTGTGTAGGTATGATTCAGGATAAAGTTATTCATCCTGTTTGCAAAAAATGGTATTTTGGTGAGGCCGGTATAAGTTACCTTCCAGTTTGGCAATGGAATAAAGTACTTGAACGGATTGTCCTTGATACTCTTATTGTTATGATCTATCAAAGCCTGATCTTCAATGCCCTTTCCTGAATATGCGGCAATAAATGAAGGTATCAATACATCTTGCGAGAAAGGCCCGTAACCCTTGTAGTAATTAGGATTAGCAGGGTCACGCAAGCCATTTGTATAAGGGTTGCTCACGCCCAGACGCCTGGATGCCACAAGCCGGTTGGTAAGAAATTCATCATATACCGGCGAACCTACGCTTGTATTTTTGAACATGGTCTTCACACTCACATAAGATATATTGAATGCACCGGTCTCATAAGGATTAAAATGATTGAACACACCTGACCCTGTATCGGCATACAGTTCACTATGCGATTTACTGAATGTCTTGGTAAGTGTAAGATCAATTCTGAAATCCTTGAACGGCATGACCATTGCATTACCGGAAATGTTTTGCGAATAAGTTTGCTGCAACTGTGCGTTGAAGAGAGAGTCCCTGGTCAACCGGCCTGCGGCTGCCTGGCTGGCAAACCAGTTCATGTCAGGCTGATAACCATATACAAATCCGAAGCCAGGTGCAGATGAATAATTATTAACGCCCATGAAACGGGTGCTGTCCATATAACCCGGTAAAATGGTACCTCCGGTTTCGGTATAGTTTATCGTTACCCTGTTCAGCATGGTTATAAACCTGCCGATTGCCTGCTCACCCGGAGTAAGCATAGGCACCTTACCATGCCTTGCTATACGCGCTGCCTTCCGTGCGGCTTTCTTTTTTGCTTTTTCTGCAGTGGCCCTGTCTTTGTCCAGTTGTTTCTGTACCCTCACCAGCGAATCCAACTGTTTGTCGGTCATGTTGGCTGTATTGGTAGTACGCAACAACGAGTCTGTTATGCTTTCGGGAAGTTTCGGATTATTGACCTTAGCTATGGGGGTAGTTTTTTTACTGCTATCCGCCTCAGTAGCATTTGCGGGCGGCTCTTCGCGTTCCGTTCCCGGCTTTTCAGTCGGTTTTTTAGCTACCAGTCCCTTAGGATTGCGCAGATCCTTAACCGTTTTTTCTTCTGCAGGCTTGCTTGCCGGCGGGCCACCCTGCTTTGGTGCAGTGGTGCTGGTCTTAGTAGTTGCTGCCTTAGTGTTTATTGCTTTCAGCCACTTAGATTTATTATACAGCTGCGTCATATTGAACTCCCCTGTTACCGTTTTTGTCTGGGTGTTGCCAAGTGTATTACCCAGGTCATAAGCTACCGGTGGCGCTACTGTCCATGAGTAATTAGCTGTATAACCGAGCCTGATGTTCGTCCAGTCCGTGAGTGGCAATTTGTTCAGCGGCAGGTTATAGGTGCTGTTGAATGTTTGTGCATAAGAGGTATTCCTGCCAAATGTTTTTATACCATCGATCAACGAATCTTTTTTCTGCTTGCTGTCCATGCGGCCATAGGGCTCGTCAATACGGGAGATGTTAGTAGCTGAATAGTCAAAAGATAATGACTTGGTCACCTCCCAACGAGCCGTATAAAGCCTTGTCCAGGTGAAATTTTTAAAGAATGTAGGCGCTATTTTAAAACCTCCTCCATCATTGATATTACGTACCTGAGTTTCCTCA
>CAYZKL010000109.1:6249-10327 GCA_964478855.1 uncultured Flavipsychrobacter sp. | reverse complement strand
AACATAGCCCAGTTAGTAGAACTGGCGTTGCTCTATAACATCAGTTTTTAGTACACATTCTTACTATACCTCATTCCCTCTAAATCATCATCTGCATACATGCCTTTAGCTATCGACTCTTCTTTATTCAGATCCTGGCAGGTCATTTCATTTATATCCATAACGATCTTCGTTATTGTTTACTCGCTTACCAAGCTCATCATCAAGCGTATGCTCATCAGGCAGAAGATCTTTAAGCTGCTGATAGAACGTAAAACAAAAGAGATACAAAGAAAAAATGAGGCGCTGGAAAAGAACAACCTGATACAGACCCGCCTTATATCCATCATCAGCCACGACCTTATAAGCCCACTTCGGTTCATCCATATGACCAGCAAGCAGCTTACAGAACCCAACGAAGAAATGCCCCGGCAACTGCAGGAAGAAATGTTGCACGAAATATCCAACTCAGCAAAAGAACTGGAACTGCTCTCTACTAACATTATGAACTGGATCAAATACCAGAACGAGAACAGGCGCCTCATTAAAGAATCCTTCGACCTCAACCAGATGGCAGCACAGATATTCAGCATCTTCCAGGGCCTCGCCCGCCAGAAGCGGATAACATTTGTGAACGAGGTACACGCGGGGGTGATCCTGTATCAATACATGGAACCGGTTAAAATAGTGCTCTACAACCTTATACTCAATGCACTCAACTTTACCGAGAAAGGCAACATCACCATAAGCGGCGGCAAGAACGAAAAAGGGATACTCATAAAAGTGAAAGATGACGGAATGGGCATGACCCCTGAACAGATCAATAATATCATGTCTGAACTGTTCATTGTATCATCTGCCACCGTGGACAAGCGCAAAGGCAACGGCCTCGGTTATCTCATCATTAAAGACATGCTGAAACTGGTGGACGCAAAATTCGTTATCAAAAGCAAAAAGGGCAAAGGCACTATGGTCACCATTTTCTTCCCGGTATAAAAATGCTGGCTTTCAATTATATACTTTATCCCGATTTCACTAAATTACAGTGTGAAGCAAACCCGATTCATCATTACCATACCCAAACCCTGCACCGAAAACTGGGATGAAATGACTCCTGTCGAAAAAGGCAGGTTCTGTGCTTCGTGTCAGAAGAATGTGATAGATCTCAGCATCCTAACCGACCGCGAGATCGTGGATATCTGTAAAACAACGGCCGGCGAAAATATCTGCGTCCGTCTGCACAAAGCACAGATCGACCACCCGTTTACTGAAAAACCCAAACCTTCGCTTTATGCTGCCTTGCTCAAACGTATCGCTGCATCAGTATTGTTCCTTCAGGCTGTTACCAACACGCTTTGGGCACAAACGGTAAAACCAAAGGCCGGCCAACAATACAAAATTCCCGATCATACACATAAAATACCCGGCAGTATTAGGGGCCGCCTTATAGATAGTGTCACCAAAACGCCTTTCAAAGGTGCTGTTGTTGAAATAGAGGGTACTGGCATCCGGTCAAAAACTGATCATAAAGGAAACTTCTCTTTGCAGCTACCTGATTCATTCTATCGTAGGTCAGTCATAATAAATGCCTCCTATCCTCAGCATCAATCATCAGGCATGGTCATTTGGATACATGACAATGAACTGTTATTAGCAGATATGACCGGCAACAAACCCATCACGCTGTATGCACAGGAGATCGCAGATCCTGTCATTCGCTTCGATCGCCCTGGCGCTAACACCGTCTATACCGGAGAAGCCAGCGTAACCATGTCTACCATCATTGACGAGTCCCGGAAAAATGATTCCGTAAAATTAAAAGAGGTGCAATTGCCAAAAACTAAAAAAGACAACAAGTAACTACCACTTCCCCATTCATTGGTTACCGCATTGTCAGAGATTTACCATACGACTATCAATGATGGATACAATACGTTCACGTTGGGTATAGTTCCAGCATCATTTTTGAATACTGACCTATGATGAGAAGTTCCGTTTATATCAGTATAATTTTTGACATTTTCTCTTTTAACGTAACCCGCCAAGACTACTCTGTACATATCGACTCCGTAACCATTGGCTCTTATACTATCAATAGGTTTCGACATGTAATACCAATCGAAGGATTCCGAACTGTATTTAAATCTATTGACGTCTTCGTAGTAGCGTTCGTTCAGCAAAAAGATATTGCCATACTGATTTGAGTCAAGATAGCGCTTAAGATATTTTTCAGATGCGTATTCCTTTATTTCCGGTTTCTTGATGCAAAAAAATACGTCAAAAGCACATAATGCGAAAGGTTGACATTTTTCAAATACCCTCACTATATACCCCTCATATATTTTGTTGCAAGCGAAGTCTGATTCTTGAGCATAACTAGCACCCGCATGAAAAATCAATGAGAAAACAAATATAAATATGAGTGTTTTTCTTCTATACATTTACAGTTAAACTACCACTTCCCCACTCCCTTCACTATAGCATTGGTTACCGCATGGTCATCTTTCAGGTACCAGTTCAGGGTTTGCTGTGTAGTAGTATTATCTTTTGAAAAGTGAAAGAACACTACAGACTTCACCAGCGGGTAACGCTGCGGCAGGCTGTCCAGCGCATCGGCATACCAGCGGGCACGGTTACCACCCACTGCCAGTGAGCCAAACTCCGTGATCATGATCGGCTTACCGTAGGCAGACAGTTGTGCATAGTGCGCCCCGAATATATCCCTGAATGTCCACCACTTGCTCCACGATGCTATCGTTCCATAGTTCAGCGATCCCACACCTATATAATCCACATACTCCGCTCCGGGGTAAAAATCAGCAAACTCATATGCCGGGTGCGGGCTCCATACCCAGATGATGTTCTTAGCTCCTTCCTGCTCAAAAACGGAATGCACATGCTGCCATGCGGCTATAAAATCCTGTGCACTGTTATTCTGCGGCCCCCACGGGTAGCGGTAGCCGTCGTTCATTTCATGGCCAAAACGCAGGAAGAATGGTTTACCTATCTTCTTTGCTGCAGCGGCCCACTCCTTTATATACGTATCATACATACCACCTGCCACATCCTTCATCCCGTTCCGGTTGCGCTCATCGGCCGTTCGGGTATCAGGGTATGCCTCGTTACTGAAATCGCTCAGCCACGGCTCCCAGGTGATCACCGGCACCGACCCCAGGCTGATGATGTTACGCACCTGTGCCGTCGGGAACCGCTCCTCTGCCTTGCTGCCCCATGCGGTATATATATGTATCAGCGGAAAGGTGGTGTGAAGTGAATCTTCAAGAGCCACTATCGGCTCGTAGCTTTCCTTTGTTTCATTGTCAAATGCCCCCAGCAGTATCCTGCCCGGGTTCAGCAACTGCTTTTTGCTGCCTGCATAAGGTTTCAGCCATTTCAGCTTATCCTCTCGTTTATCTTCTCTTTGCTCAGCTATCAGTTTTTGCTCTATGTTCTGTACCACATCGCCTGTATAGTTGATCGCATTTTCTATCGGCCCCTTGGTCGAATTACCCGCATGCGACAGCGCATACACGATCAGTGAGGAGATCGTGATAGCCACAAGCGTAGAAATGATCCGGAACGATATATGCTTCATTCGCTGCAATATTAAGATTTTATATTTACATTATCCCATGGCTCTTCCACTTTCATCTTCCTTGCTTCCAGTGCCGCATATACTCCGCCCACCGCCATCACAAACGCCAGGAAGGCAAACCCTATCATCCCCCATGTCCGCTCTGCCGATAGCACCAGTTGGCTCTCCGGCATATAGAACCGCCTGTACACCAGCACACCGGTTACCGCCAGTACAAACAATACCACATGTATCACCATTGGCCTGATGAATGGTGTTATATACCCCACCACCGCTTTCTTGGCAGTAGGTATATAGGGTATCTCTGCATTCACCAGCGCCAGCAGGAACCCCATAAAGTACACCGGCCAGCAGGCATACTTAAGTATCATTCCACGCCAGTGTAGCCCCGGTTCGGTATCGGTATCACACAGCCACCGCTGCATATATAGATATATGGCTATCGCACACAGCACCACCGGCGCCCCGAAAACCAGGAACTCGGCAAACTGCATCCTTGCCGGG
>CAYZKL010000109.1:0-6037 GCA_964478855.1 uncultured Flavipsychrobacter sp. | reverse complement strand
CACTTCAAATACTCCCCTTGCCCATTTCAGTTGTTGCTTGCAGAACGACCCGAAGTCTTCCGGCACCAGCCCTCTGCTTACGATCACCGGGTTATATACCGACTTCCACCCGGCTGCGTGCAGCCTTATCGCCGTTATCATATCTTCAGCCAGGCCTATACCATGCCCGCCTATTCCGGTCAGAGCTTTTTTACGGAAGGTACAGTTTGCCCCTATGGCCACACTGCACCCATAACCATATAATGACATCTGTGTAGGCCCGTAAAAATTATAGGTCTGCTCGGCGGCACCTCTGGCGGTAAATGAACGGTACTGATTATAATACGCCTGCGACACCTGCACAAACCCTACCTGCTCATCGGCAAAGTACCCTAGGGTATGGTCCAGGAATTCCGGGAACGGCACATGGTCCGGGTCCAGCACAAGTATAAATTCTTCAGATGTGAGCTCCAGCGCCCGGTTGATCTTGCCGGCTTTTGCCCCGGGTATCCCTACCAGTTCCAGCCACACTGCGCCATGCTTTTCTGCCACCGCCCTGAAGGCCGGATCCTGTGTATCATCCAGCAGGTAGGTCGTGTGGGGGTAGGTAATTCCGGCACAGGCAGCCAGCGTTTTCTCAAACATAGCCAGCGGTTCTCCCGGCGAACTCGTTGTGAAAATAGCAACACTAAGTTGTTGATTTGCAATTACTTGCTGAGGCTTATTGATGCGAATATAACTTACCCATATCAGTATCAGGCGGAAGATGCTGTACCAGAATGCCAGGCTGATGATAATGTACAATGCCATGTTTCCGATGTGCTCTTTCCGGAACCACCAGTCGGCAAAACGGAAGATAGAGAGGATGCCCGTAATGACCAAAACCAGCAAAAGGAACCGCTCAGTGGAGGTAATGCGCTTCGCTTCCTTATACTGCCATAGCCCTTTATCTTTACTGTTACGGGGATGAATTGCCATAAGGAATACCTTGATTTACAGTTCGTCGTCTCCCGGACCGGTATAATGTACAGAGGTGAGTTCGTAGAGTTTCTCTACCAGCCATTTGGCTTTGCTTATATGTTCTTCTTCGTCATCCAGGCTCACAGCATTCAGGTCAGCTACCATTTCGTTAATGGCGGCGCAACGTTCTTTTATCCTGCCTGTTTCCTCGGCCGATGATCGTTCTATATTCGTTTTCCGCTGCTGTTCGTCCCTTATGGCCAGCAGCCTGTTCGTTATTTTACTTACCGATTGCTTCAGCTCATTACGGTTTTTTGCCAGGTACAGCGCCTGTATCTTATCCTCCACTTCCATTATCGACTTCATAAATGCCGATTTGGTTTCTGCCTTACGTGGGGCCTGCTCCCTCTTGCGGAAACTCTTTTCTATACCCACGCTCACTACATTGCTGTTAAAGAAGTAGGTGCTGCGATAGGCATACTTAGCAGAAAGATGCCATGTTTTACTTGCCTGGTAGTTCAGCGCTACCGATGCACTGTATGGGGTAAAGTATTCGGTTGAGTAATCTTTGGCTATTACCGTGGCTCCCGTATTGTCCTTATTCAGGTACAGGTACGGATTACGTATAGATGCATACCCTATATCTCCGTTCACGTTCAGGCTCACCCTCTTCGACAGGTCCACCCCAAAAGCCAGTAATGCGGAATTAGCTACCATATCCATCGGGGTAAAGTACGGATCAAACACACCCGCTATCGGCACATTAGGATTATAATTAGCTAATATATTACCAAGCGAATTAGCTGGTATAAATCGGTTGTCGGTCGAATTGCTGTAACTGGTGCTTGCACCCATCTGCAGCTTACCTGTCTGAAAGGTTACCACCGGCACCAGCAGGTAGGCATATGCAGCATATACATTATTACCATCCCTATACGTGCTGTTCATAAATGCTGCCTGTCCTTGCCAGTTACTTTTATGCCAGTTCAGCATTGCGACTACCCTCATCGCTGATAGGTTGGTATCTACACTTGCGCTCGTCCCAAAGTACGGCACCCTATCCCCGGTCACCTCTATGTCAAACTGTTGTGATATCTTTTTATTCAGGCTTAGCTCCCCGCTCCACCCCACCTCTTTCATCACCGGAAACCTGAAAACGCCTGCATTAATATTTACATGTAAACCCGCTTTCGGGAAGAACATTTTATCACCTATCCTCAGCCACGGTGCATCAGATGTCGCCGTTTGCATAAAGTGATATTCAGTTCCTTCTACATATAAATTAAGCAGTCTGCCGAAATGCTGTTCTGCTTTAATTGTTGAAGTAAGAACTTTAAGTGGCTGATTATCTGACAGATAAGACGAACCTAAAAATACCTTAGGCGCTCTTGCTGCAGCTATCTGGTCATTCAGTTCTGCCAGTTCCGGGGTCTTATTATCATACTGCTGGGCCTTCTTCATATATGCAGCCGCTTGCTTATGATCGCCATTGTAGTAGGCCAGCCTGGCACGTAGCAGTGCCATGTCCGAGTAGTCCCTGCCTGCCTGCTCCATCACATGCAGCGCATTGCCTGCCGCCTCGGTTTTACCCATATCGGCAAGCGAGTGTATATAATTAAGTTTCAGATAATCATTTTCCGGCTGCATTTGCATCGCTGCCTGGTACAGGTCGTATGACTTCCGGTAATCATTTGAGTAGAGCCTGGTCTGTGCATGTTTCCATACACCGTTCACATCCTTAGGGTGGGCGGCACTATACGCCTTCAGCATCTTATTCGCCTTCCTGAATTTCTTCTTATTGACGAGCTCATTCACCAGCTTAAAGGTATCTGCCTTTGCCAGCTTGCCACCCGCCTGTGCATGTGCAACTGTAGCCCCGAACAGCATAAATGCCGATATCAGCAATGCTGTTTTCTGTTTAGATAACTTTCTTAAGTTGTTGTTTACCATATAGTTAACACTAAGTCAAAAAATCCTCTTCACCGTTTCCCGCTTCACCACTATTGGTTTACTCTTTCCTGAATTTAAGTTGGTTAATTGCCCGCAGCACCTCTCACAGGCTCATCAGGCTGCTAAGATAATAGATATAAGTAAAAAGTCAAAATTATGAACTGGAATGTTAGACCCGGTACCACCATCTGTGCATATGCCTGCCGCCATCCCCTGATGCTACAGATATACCTTGACCCTGCCTACAACTCCCCTCCGTGGTGAGCTTATAACTAACAGGCTTTCAGTAAATGATCGCCTCTGGAAAAGCGCGGATTGCTGCTTATTGTTTGGTAAATCTCCTTGTGGCTACCGGGTTCCCGGCCTCATTCATCAGCCGCACAAAGTAGATACCTGCCGGCACATCAGCTATATTCAGCCTGGCACTGCTGCCGCTAACTATGCATTCGCTTACCATTTTGCCGGCCACACTATACACAGCTATGCTTTTTATAGCTGCCCCTGGGCCCATGACCACGCTTATGTCATCTGTCCCCGGGTTCGGATATAATACTATATCGTTGTCATTGAGCTTTGTCACTGAAGGCGCAGCACTGAGCGTGCCCCTGCATATCACATAGGTTTCTGTGGCTGTATCTGTAGGTATATCCTTGTTATACATAAGCACCTTTACATAGTGGCAGCCCAGGCTGGGCGCACCCGTCAGGTTCGTTCCGAAATGAAAAGTGCCCAACCCGTTATAGGGGTTCGATGTCTTTTCACCTCCCGGCAACAGCGAATGCAGGTCATAGCAGAGCTTATTGTCGCAAAACCCTGACGCTCCCAGCCAGTCAGGCGGAAAATTACATTCCGATACCTTCCACTTCAGCGTCACCGCACCCACAGTAGATGCTATACCATTCTCAACATTTATTAAGCCCGTATCAGCATTGGTTGTTGTAGTCGCATATTGCAGTGTAAAGCTTTGCGCCTCCACCTGCACCGTTGATAAGATGATCAGCGCACACAAAAGATAAGAATAGAGTTTTTGCATCATGGTGTTTGTATAACTAAATTAAGATAAATATATAAAACACACAAAAGAAAACCACAGAAAAAAGTCCAATAGATAACGACTTGCAAAACTACCGGTGCTAGCAAAACACGCAGCATAGCTATCCCAATCCTGAGCTTTCGCCGAAGGATAGAAGGGGGGCGGGGGATGTCCCTCGCGCAGGGTCGTACGCAACTCATTCTGATCATTCTTAAATTCTGACCATTCTGATTCAGACAAACACTCCCTCACTACTCCTTCACAAACCGCCCAGCGTATGCGCCATTCACCGTTACTATATACACACCTGCGGGCAGCTTACCTGTATGCAGGCTTACACTGCTACCCATATGGCATTCGCTGATTACTGCCTGCCCTGCTATGTTCACTATTGTTACCTCATTGCCTGCCTGCACTGACCCTCCTTCCCATGCCACCGTTACCTCATCATGCGCGGGGTTAGGGAATATGCTCACATGCTGTAGTATGGTGTTAATGTCATTTACTGCTTCGGGGTGGTAAACGATTTTTCGTACTCTGTTATTCAGCGGGTCGGCTATGTACAGGTTGCCTATGCCATCCATTGCAGAGCAGTACACATCTATGTTGAATTGGGCTGCCGTAGCAGGCCCGCCATCACCACCATAGCCCAGGGATCCTATACCGGCTATAGTACTTATGATGCCTGATGTATTTACTTTCCTGATTACACCGTTAGCCCTGTCAGATAGGTACATATTACCCGTGGGATCAAAGAATATGGCAAACATACTTCCTATAGTAGCAGCAGTAGCAGGCCCCCCATCGCCGGTATTGCCACCTGTGCCATTCCCTACAACGGTAGTTATTATGCCTGCGGCATCTATTTTCCTTATTCTGCGGTTGTAATAGTCCGGTATATATAATTCGCCCGCTGGACTTATAGCCAGATACCCTGTCAGGTTTATCTGCGCTGCGGTGGCAGGTCCATTATCACCGTTATAGCCTGCAATACCTGTGCCGGCAATGGTGGTAATGATACCTGTAGTGCTTATTTTCCGTACCCTGTATTTAGAGTTGTCTGAAAAGTAAATATTGCCTATCGCATCTATTACTAATCCAAAAGGGTCAAATAATTGTGCTGTAGTTGCCGGTCCGTTATCGCCACTATAACCTGGTATGCCGGTTCCTGCTATAGTAGTAATTATGCCAGTCGTTGATACTTTACGGATCGTTCCATTGCCAAATTCTGCTATATACATATTGTCTGTTAAGTCAAAAGCGATATCAGCAGGTCTTGCTAATTTAGCCATTGTTGCGGGTCCTCCATCGCCTGAATAACCTGTCGTTCCAGTGCCTGTACCGGCGACAGTATATATGATACCAGCCGTATTAATCTTTCGTATTGCATGGTTACCCTCATCAGCAACATATAAATTTCCCAAACGGTCAAATTTTACAGCATCTGGCGTTTTTAGTTTTGCTGCTGTTGCTGCATTCCCATCCCCGCTATAACCTGCGGTGCCTGTACCTGCTATGGTTTTGATGGTTTGTCCTTGCAAAACAATCGGCAAAAAACAACAAAACAGCATCAATAGCTTTTTCATAAGTAGGGTATCTAATCCGGTGCTAAGGTAATCAGCATATCAATGCAAAAAATCAGTATAAATACCGAATTTTTGTATCAAAATATTACTAATACAACATCGTTTTCCGGAGTTATCAACAATGATTTTACTTTCTTATCCTACACCCCTCAAAATCCCCGCAAACCCTTACCCACCCTGCAAACTTTTTTCTATCATAAGCACCCACCGTCTTATCATAAGCCGTTTTCAGTATTACCATAAAACCCCGATTTCCCAATCCCCTCCCCTCATCAGAACTTTGTCTGTTAAATAAGAATTGATGAAGAAACAGAAGAAGAACGATCGTGGGGACTACGTTACTCATCCCCCTTTTAGCGCTGGCCTTGTGTGCAGCGAAGGGGGTTAGGGGGATGTTTTCTCGCGCACATTCTCCTTATTCTTAAATTCTGACCATTCTGATTCAGACAAACACGTAACACCAATAAACCTATAACCATGGACTACAAACACGAAGAAAAACGCCGGGCAAGAGAACTCTACTTCCAGT
>CAYZKL010000108.1:1799-10338 GCA_964478855.1 uncultured Flavipsychrobacter sp. | reverse complement strand
CAAACTTACACTTGTATATCCCCCAAAGAGCAAGCCATGCTCCTTTTTAATGATGTAGTAGTTTGCTCCCAATTTCTGGTAGATCGGATCCTGTTTCAGGTATTTCTGTTTGTAGTACACGCCTACCTGTGTCATAAGCCCCAGGCGGCCAAACAGGAACTCGTTTCCTATGAATACAGCCCCGTCCCATGAGTAGGACCGCTCTTTGCCGGGGAATAATTCATACATGCGCAGGAAAGCATAGTTAGATTCGCATGACGCCATATCCGTGCCAAAGAAGTATTTATTCTTACCACGCCACCGCCTGCTAGCGTATACCGAACCAAAGTATGTAGGTAGTTTTGGGTGTCCCGGTGATCTTGATTGAATGAACCCTACACCACCTCTCATTTGCAGCAACCACCTGTTATGAAGTTTGGGTAATTCATTTACTTTTTTTTCTGGTGTGCATGTTGAAGGGAAGTAGCGTAAGCCAAAATGCGCTCCTGCTAAATTCACCCCCAGGTTTGGCTGGCTGAACCCAGCATTGGAAATATGGGTAAAACTTGCACCCACCTGCACATTCCAGTGTTTATCCAGCTTAAAGCGGAGGTCTGTCATGAAGATGGCAAAGTCATTGATATTGGTACTTATCGCAGGATTCAGTGTATCTGTTGGTGCCTTGTATTTCCGGTTTACAAACCCTACCCCGTTGCCTATGCGCAATGTCCATTCGAGGTGCTCCCTTCTTAGCAGCGGAAGCTGTATGTTTGGATAGATACCTATGCACTTGCCAAATATCCTGTTGTCTGCGTAATCGGTATAGGTGATGCCTAAGCCTATCAGCGGATATTTACGATAATGCTGCCATTCTTTTCTGCCATAGGTCTGCCATATAAAATTGACATCTACTGCTGTAGATAAGGGCGGTACAGGCGCAGTGAACTTTGCTGAATGCTTTATGATTCTGCCGGCTATAAAATTGGCTTCGACACCAAAGCCGTCAGGGCATTTTATTGTTTGCGCATGCAGGCCGGTACAACACAAGATGAAACAGAAACACAGAAAATTCTTCAGCATAACGAGGCCGCAAATATATATTATTTCTGCTTATTAAATATATATTAGGCGTATATGTGTTGGAGGCACGCTTTTTACTGGACTAATGAAAAATAATTACAACATGGAAAAAAGAGTCATAGGCGTAATTCTCACATTGCTAGGTATCATAGCCCTGATAGTAGGTGGGATGAACTTCGTTAATCATTCAGGTAACACTTACAATATGAAAGTAATTGCTACATGTGGCATACTTGGAGTCATTTTCTTTTTTGCCGGTATCGGCCTGATACGTGCTACGAAGGACACACTTAAGAATGATGAGCATATAAGCTAAACTCATACCTGATTTCTCAAGGTTGTTTCTATCTTTGAGGATAGCCGTATGAAACAACAAATCGCTCTTATTGCGCTAACCTTTTTGCTGCACTTTACAGTGTATGGGCAGAACCGTGCCCGATTCAGTGATATACAGCCTGGTATGGTAAATAAACACCTGGAGCACCAGGCTTTGAGGCTGGCCAATGAGCGGGCAACAAACCTACGCTGGCCACTTGAATATAAAAAAGCTGTGATAATTTCCCCTAAATGGAATCTGCTGTATGATAAGAACGGTTTTGTAAAAGGCCGGGAGATACATATGCAGCTATATTGCACAGCCCGCAGCGGTAAATGTGGTACTGCAGATTTTACCTTCAAGCAACGGCATATAGCTGATGGGTTCTATTCAGACAGGTTGCAATATGTGTATGCAGGCGATTTCTATGATACGGAATGTGAATAGATCAGCTAACCCTGAGGCCATAGTAAACATGGCTGCATTCCACACCATCAAACTCTGCAATGCCGGGCAGGTATGCCCATTGTTCAAAACCAAGCTTCTTCACTAAGTTTATACTTGCTGCATTCCTGTCAATAATGATAGCAAGGAGGGTTTTAATATTCAGTTCACCGCAATTAGCTATGGCATGTTGCAACAGTGCGTTGCCTATACCTTGGTGCCTGTGATCTGTATGGATAAAGTAGCTAACCTCGGCGGTAAACCTGAGGGCTGCCCTGCCCGACCGGTATGGGCTTATACTCAGCCAGCCAGCTACCATGCCATTAGCCTCATATACGTATAGTGGGTGGGTAAGCGGTGAATGTTCATCAAACCATTCCAGCCGATCCTCAGTTTTAATAGCTTCTGTAAAACCAGTCTGGAACCGGGCTTCGATAGCCTGGTTGTAGATGGTTACTATACCTTCAAGATCTGAATTTTGTGCCAGCTTGATCATAAGCTTGATTGTGGATTAGTTGCTTACTGTACTACTCTTGTTCTCATCTTCACGCAGCCCGGCAATTACCATATTTGCGAGTTCAAACAATGGGAACCAAGGCGATGATACGTTGTCAAAATTGCCCATCTGCTCTTCAGCCATGTACATTCTCTGGTTAGTAAGTAGATAAAAACGTACGGCATGTTTTGCGGGCAGTTCGGTAGTTGTCACCGGTATGGTCTTATCCAGGTATTCCTGTGCTGCGGTTACAAATGTAACTGTTGCCTCAGCCACACCGGGCTTTTTGCCTCCCCCTATTATTCCTCCGCCCATACTGTAATACATGCTGCATGCACCTGTTATGAACGATGCAAGTGTTACTACAGCATCACCCATGTCCCAGTCCATAACTACGCCATATACCAGGGTCTCACTGTTCGGTATTGCTATCTTCAGCCGGTCAGGGGTTACGGATAGTGCCAGCGACCTCAGGCCCTCGTAGGTATTATCTGCTTCAGCAGCCAGGCGGTCTGCCTTTAGTTTTGCCTGTTTCTTACTCCGGTTAAAGAAGTAGTAAATGACACCTACCTGCAAAATAATGATCCCTATATAAAGAATATTGGACATGCTTTGACTATTTATCTGAAAAGTAAAAAGGTTATTTCATGCGATGTTCATCTAAGTATTTCCTGAACTCCGGGATACCTACATTTGCTGATTTCCTGATCAGTTCCAGTCCCTGTGTTTTATCCTCTTCTACCCCACCTTTACCTTCATAAATAATAATGCCATAATACCCTGCTGCCTGCATATGACCGTTGTTAGCAGCTTGCAGGTACCACTTAGCTGCTTCCTTATAATCCTGTGCTACACCTTTACCTTCTTCCAGTAGCCTTGCCAGCCTGTAAGATGCATTGATATGCCCCAGCTCTGCAGCACGCAGATACCATAAGTAGGCCGATCGGAAATTTTGTTTTACCCCATCGGCTCCCGATTCAAACAACTGGCCCATGATATACTGTGCCAGCGTGTTGCCTGCTTCTCCCGATTTCCGAAACCATTTCATGGCTTCTACATAGTCAGGTTTTTTTCCGGCATAGCCCGAACAGAGCGCCGGCTTCCGCAGACTCCTGGTACCACCTGAGGGCTTCTGCAGTATCTCTCTTTATGTTGCCGCCGCCATGTTCATACAGCCATCCCAGTTTACCCTGTGCCACGTGATTGCCGTTCTTTGCAGCTTTCAAAAACCACCTTATTGCTTCTACTGAATCACGTGATACTGCATACCCATTTTCATACATCCTGCCCACGTTGAGCTGGCCATAGTCGTAGTTGCTTTCTGTCGATTTCTGATACCATTTCAGTGCCTGCTCATAGTCTACATTAGTGCCACTCCCGTTCTCATACATGTAGCCGAGGTTACATTCGCAGCGGGCAAAACCTTGTGCAGCACTTTTACGATACCATTTTATGGCCTCTTCATTATCCCGTTCTACACCCAGTCCTTTTTCATATAAATAGCCATAGTTGCATTGTCCTTCTGCATTGCCCGCATCAGCAGCTTTTTTATACCATTCCCGGGCCAGCTGATAGTTCTTTTCCACCCCGTTTCCGTTCAGGTACAGATCTCCCAATTCCGCCTGCTTCGCTGCATTTCCTTTTTTCGCTTCCTTAAATACCGAATCATACTTGGTCTGTGCCGATATAAGCGTACTAAAGCTCATGGCGAATATGAGAAGTATTACAGCTATAATTTTTGTATTCATGAATTTTCTTTAACCCAATAAAAGTAAAGATTCTTATACAAATGAACTCATAAAATACTGATTATAGCCATTGGGTTAATAATACACAAATTGAATCTGATAGCTTAACCTTTTCTTCGCTCTATTTCCTGCTTTAACTTATCCGGTATGGACCGGCAGGAGCAGTTCTTGCTATGCTCAATATGCCATGCTATGCGCTGATCGAGTGTTGCGTTTGCCGGCATCTTATGCGATTGGTGCCACTCTTTGTTGATCTTGTTTGCTGTTGGTTTCATTTCTACTGATTATACCGCAAATTCGTTATTCCCGGGATCGTGCAGAATGATATTAATCATTTTATAAGATATATAGTCGCAACCCAAGATTGATGAGCTTTTTGCCGTCTATATTATGTGAAAACCAGGTTACTCTTAGCGTTATTAATGTTTGCAGGTATCGGCGTTGTATATGGCCAGGGTGCGTGGACGCCAAAACTTGTGAAAAGCTTCGGGATGTTACCGGGCACTTTTGCAGGCACAATGGGTGCAAACCTTAATGGAAAATATGTCACCGATAGCCTTGGTACGCTGATGGTTAGCGACGGTACAGACTCCGGCACCTATTCTGTCAAAAGCTTTTATCGGATCAGCTGCATGGTAGTGATGGATGGAAAACTATTCATGCTGGCATGTGATAGCCTGGTGAATAAAACCCAGTTATGGATAAGTGATGGTACTACCGCAGGTACCCACCTTGTTAAGAATGTTGGGAATGCAACTGACTCAAGTGGGGTACTTTATTTCGGATTCGGCGATTATTCTTTAGTGGCATATGCGCATAATGTTTACTTCTTTGCCAATGATGATGTACATGGAACAGAATTATGGAAAAGTGATGGAACGGCAACCGGTACGATGCTGGTTAAGGACATAAATACTTCTGCTGGTAAAGGGATGCTTGATCTCAGCAATTTTCCGTTAGGACAAATGCAGGTGGCAAACGGGAAATTATACTTTTGCGCCAACGACTCCGTTCACGGTGCAGAGTTATGGTGTACAGACGGAACTGCGGCTAATACTCATATAGTTACAGACCTTATCCCCGGCAGCACAGGTGCAGATCCTTCTTTCCTCACTGCATACAATACCAAACTCTGTTTCCAGGCTACAAATGACAGTACAAGGGGATGGTATATAACTGATGGCACCGATACAGGTACGCACCTGCTTGCGCAGTACATCACTACGCTAAATTCGGACCATGCTGTTGTCAATGATAAGCTTTACTTCCTGGCCGACTCACTTGTTACACCCGGATGGCACGCCCTTTGGGTAACAGATGGCACTGCTGCCGGCACAAGCATGGTCAGGCACGTATATTTTACATTTACCCAGTATTCTTATGAATCTTACTATTCCAATTTCCTAGTGGCCTATGCCAACAAACTATACTTTGGTGCTGCAGATAATCTTTGGGTAAGCGATGGCACTTATGCAGGCACTATGCTGCTGAAAACGCTGGCTACCGAACCTGACCTATGCTGCACCCCTACACAGATACAGAATTTCGGAGGTAAACTGGTAATGCGTGTAAGGGATAATAATGGAAGGGTTGATCTATGTGTATCTGATGGTACCGCAGCCGGAACAAAGGAAGTAGCATACCCAGCCTCAGATCATACTACCGGGTCATCATTTGTCTATACCAATTACCTGCGCTCCCCTATGACCATAGTAGGGACGAAGTTGTTCTTCTGGAACACTTATGAAACAATAGAGGGCCATTCTCTCTATACGCTTGATCTCAGCGATGCAGCTATACCCGGTTTATATTCCGATGTTTCGGTGAATATTTATCCTAATCCGGCTAAAGATTTATGCTCCATCGAATTACCCGAGCAGCAAAAAATAATAAAAGTGGAGTTGCTGGGTATTGATGGACGGACATTAAAAACCGTAACAGGTAATGGTACCAATGCCATACAACTGTCCGTTTTCGGTTACAGTTCCTCCGTTCTTGTAGCCAAGATATATACAAGTGTCGGCGTTTTCGACCGAAAGCTGGTGGTAATGCATTAATTGTATTGATAATCATACTTTATCAGGCGCATTGCGTATTTTGCAGAAAATACACAGTATATGGTAAAGAAAATTCTCATCGGATTACTCCTCGTATTCGTCATCATACAGTTCTTCAGGCCGACAAAGAATGTAAGTGCACAGGCATCTGAGCAGGATATTGCTGCGCTATACCCTATGCCTGATAGTGTGAAGGTGATACTGGATAAAGCGTGTAATGACTGCCACAGTAATAACACCAAGTACCCTTGGTACAACAACATACAACCAATGGCATGGTGGATGAATGATCATGTGGAGGAAGGAAAGGGAGAACTTAACTTCTCTGAGTTTGGTAAAAGGCCGCTGGACAAGCAAGCCAGGAAACTGAAGAAACTGGTAGAAGAGGTAGAGGAAGGAGAAATGCCGCTGAGCAGCTATACCTGGATACACAAAGAGGCTGTACTTACTGAACAGGAAAAGAATACGCTCATTAACTGGGCCACGAAACTATCGCAGCAGATAGCAGGCAACCTGCCCATGGATAAAAAGTAATGATACAATAATTATAAAAGTAAAAGGCCCGATTTCGGGCCTTTTACTTTTATAAAGAAAGATGCAATTTATTGAGGAGTTGCGGCTACAGCAGTGTTAGTGCTGTTCAGCACACTCATTGTTTCGTTGTAGTTCTTCCAGTTGGTATTCGGGTGTGCTTTTCTCATATTGCTTGGTATGATAACGGTGCGGAATATCTGTGTACCCGGATGAGAAGGAGCAAGGCCATCTACCCTTGTATAGAACAGGTCGAAACCGCCCGGAACAATATTAAAGGAAAAAGAGGTGCCGCTAACTATATCCGGCAGGCCTTTCCAGCTACCATCAGCATATTGAATATAGATCATCACCATGCCGAAATTAGCTACAGCGTTGGTTACATCTGTTTGGCTGAACTCCGCATAATAAGCCAGTTCATTACCACCCCATGCATTGCTGGTGTACGACCAGTTGCTTACAGTAAAGGGATTAGTACCAATTACATTTGCATTACCGTCATAGCCTGCGGGACCCTGAGGCCCGGGAGGGCCAGTTTTGGTACAGCCATTAAATGTGAACAAACTACCTGCGGGAAGCGAAATTAACATCAGTTTTTTCATTTGTGTGTGTTTTATTCCCTTTCGGGGTTTTGTTATGAATGTTGTATTAAAGAGGATATTTAAAAAGGGTTCAGTATATATTGGTAAGACAAATTTAATGCCAATCTCCGGAACCTAAAATAAACAGCCAAACATTAATAAAACATTAGACTTTGCACCTTGGCAAGGGTTTAAAAATATGGGTAAACTTTAATTATCTATCCTTTATCAAGCTATTACCTAAACCGCGGATGGAACTTTTCGAGGGTGCTCCGAAGGTAGCTTCGGTCCAGGTGGGTGTATATCTCTGTGGTGGTAATACTTTTGTGGCCCATCATCTCCTGAACGGCCCGCAAGTCTGCACCCCCCTCTACCAGGTGCGTGGCAAAGGAATGCCTGAGCGTATGCGGATGTATGTTCTCCTTCAGGCCTATCTTAACTCCCAGGTCCTTTAGTATCATAAACACCATTACCCGCGACAGTGGTGCCCCGCGCCTGTTCAGGAAGAGAATGTCCTCTCCTTTTGGTTTTATTACCGGAAGGTGATTGCGTATATGCTCCTTGTAGATATTGATGAGTTTTATTGCCGCTTCACCTATAGGTACCAGCCGTTCTTTATTACCCTTTCCTACCACCTTTATAAACCCAACATCGAGGTACAGGTTGGTAAGTTGCAGGCCGATCAGCTCGCTCACACGCAGGCCGCAGCTATACATGGTCTCCAGCATGGCGTGGTTGCGCTGACCTTCGGGTGTGCTGTGGTCTATGGCGGCAAACAGGCTGTCTATCTCTGCCAGACTCAGCACATGTGGCAACGACCTGCGCAGTTTAGGGGCATCCAGCAATTCTGTAGGGTCCTTTTTGATCACCTCTTCCAGCATCAGGTACCTGAAAAATGATTTGATGCCGCTGAGCACCCTTGCCTGTGTGCCCGCTGACAGCCCCAACTCATGAATACCTACCAGCAGAGACTGCAGGTGTGCCAGTTCAATCTTTTCTACCCCAGTGCCGGGGGTAGTGCCTTCTATATGGTCGCGCAGCATGGCTACATCGTGCAAATAAGCCTCCACCGTATTTTCCGACATAGATCGCTCCAGCCGCAGATAAGCCTTGAACCCCTTGAAGTATGCTTCCCACATAGTGAGCCACGAAATTAGTTGTTTTTGCTATCTTGCAGTATGCTTCATCTTGCAATAGTCAATGGCCCCAATCTGAACCTGCTTGGCATCCGGGAACCGGAGGTGTACGGCAGTCAAAGTTTTGAGGATTACCTCGTTATACTCCGGGATAAGTTTCCGCAGGTACAG
>CAYZKL010000108.1:0-1789 GCA_964478855.1 uncultured Flavipsychrobacter sp. | reverse complement strand
ACAGATCAGCTACTACCAGAGCAATGTGGAGGGAGAACTCATCAACCACCTATATAGCTGCATAGGCAAGGTGCATGGCGTGATACTGAACGCAGGAGCATACACACATACCAGTATAGCACTGGCAGATGCGGTAGCAGCCATAGACATACCGGTAGTGGAGGTACACATATCTAATGTATTAGCAAGGGAGGATTACCGTAAGACATCATTTATTGCTTCAAAGTGTGCAGGCAGTATTAGTGGCCTGGGTATGAATGGCTATACGCTTGCAGTACAGCACTTCGTGGAGCTTAACCCCTGAAGCCACGTAGAAAGTCAATAGTATTCATGCGTTTTTTGCCTTCCAGCTGCAATTCATCAACATACAGCCAGCCATCGGCTGCTGCAAACCGCAGATAGCCTATATGGTCGGTATCATAACTGCCAATATCTTTATTGTGCGCCTCTTGCGTATAATGTGATCTGAATATTTTCAGGGATTTGCCCGTCAGCATAGTATATGCCGCAGGATATGGGGACATGCCCCTGACCAGGTCATGTATCTTAGCTACGGGTTTATTCCAGTTTATCAGCAGGTGCTCTTTGAATATTTTGGGAGCATGTTTCAGTTCCGTTTGTGGCACATCAGCCTGTGGTACTTCGTGTATAGTATCCTGAGCCAGTTCTTTTACCGTTTTTACCAGCAGTGCTGCACCTGCTTCCATCAGCTTATCGTGCATGGTGCCTGCATTGTCTTCGGGCAGTATGGCTACCTTTTGCTGTAGGAGTATATCTCCTGTATCAATCTCGTGCTTCAGCTTAAAGGTGGTGACGCCTGTCTCCGGTTCACCGTTGATAATGGCCCAGTTGATAGGTGCAGCACCACGGTATTGCGGCAATAGTGATCCATGCACATTGATAGTACCCATCGGCGGCATGTTCCACACTACCTCCGGCATCATCCTGAAAGCCACCACTACCTGCAGATCTGCACCCAGATTCTTTAGTTCTTCAAGAAAAGCTGGCGATTTCATCCTATCAGGTTGCAGTACTGGCAGCCCCTTGGTCAGTGCATATTGTTTCACTGCTGATGCCTGTAATTGCATACCCCGCCCAGCAGGCTTATCTGGTGCGGTCACTACTGCTACGATATTTACCCCGGCTTCCACAAGTGCATTAAGCGAGGCCACAGCAAAATCAGGTGTGCCAAAAAATACGATACGTAACTGTTCAAATGCTTTCATCAGCGGCTGCAAAACTAAGATTTTATCTGCTAACGCGGACTACCTGATAAGGCCTTGCTGTCGCATTACCGCAAGTGCATTCTGTGCTTCTTTAAACTCCGGTTTCAGTTTTACTGTTATCTGCCACGCATTTATAGCCTGAGGGTATTGCTTGTTCATGTAATACATAACACCTACATTAAAATTCATCTCCGGTAGCTTGGGATGATTAGGGAACATACTCCTTACCTTATCCAGGTTCTCGATCTCCTTATCAGGCAGTGCCAGTTTAAAATAAGCAAGAGCCCTGTTGAGGTAAGCCGCCACATAGGTTGGGTGTATTGCCAGAGCCTTGTCCAGGTGTTCTATGCCTTTATACAGTAATGCCTGTTTCTTACTTTCTTCTTTTTCAAAACTTGCATTGTCTATCATTCCGGCAGCTACATTGGCATTCACCAGTGCGCTGTTAGGAACTACGTTTATGTCATGCGCAAAAAGTGTTTCATCATTTTTCCAGTCCTTATTGCGGTCTATGGTCTTGTAGCCGCTCAGTACTATAATTATAGTCATAAACACTACCAATA
>CAYZKL010000107.1:0-10547 GCA_964478855.1 uncultured Flavipsychrobacter sp. | reverse complement strand
CCGATACGATACATCTGTTTTCGCTATTCAACGAAAAACTAATGCGCCGCGACTTTGAACTCTACGACAAGGTTTGGCCCCACATGGACGACCACATCCGTGAAATTTCAGAAGACGGCAAATGGCTCGAATACTCCCAGCTCCGCTACGAAGAAAAAATGGAAGATGACTCCTACCGTGAATGGCTCCGAAGAAATCCCCGCGAAGCTGAATCCCCCAACACTAACAATGGACCTTCCTCCGCTCACGCTCCCCAGACTCCGCTCTCACCACAACGTGGTGACAATGGGGTGACTTTGGGGGGTGCTGGGGTGACCCATGGGGTGACCGAAAACAATAGTAATTCATTGAAAACCAATGAAGTAAAAAAAACCCCTGCACAGGTTGCGACCACAACAAAATTAGAAATGGGGTGTCCCCTTTCCGCCGAAGCTTTAGCGAAAGAGGATGCTGAGAAAGAGAGGACTTCGTCCGCCATAGCTTCAGCGACGGCGGAACCCAAACCCGGCACCGCCGCCTACTACGCAACACTCCCTCCAGATCAGCGACCTTCACCATTCAAAGAAGGTAATATCATTTGGGTGAACCATGTCTATGATGCAAGCGAAAAATACCGCGACAGTATGAAGATGAGTGAGCGAATAGAACATTACCCCGGCATGTTCTCTCACCAGGACTACCGTCCCAAAATGCCATATGCCGTTTACCCGGGATAATATACGCAAAGACAGTGAAATAAAAATTCGGTATTTATACTGAATTTTTGCATTGATATGCGGTTTACCTTAGCACCCTCTTTAATACAACCCTTATGAAAAAGCTATGGATACTGCTTTGTTGTTTGCTGCCCGTGGTTTCGAAGGCACAGATAATTACTACTTATGCGGGAAACGGCATAAATAGTACTACTGGAGATGGAACCCCAGCCACGTCAGCAAGTGTAAGTTCACCAACCGGAGTTGCATTTGACTCTCGGGGTAATTTATATATAGCCAGTTATAGTGGTGAAAAAATCCGTAAAGTTGATTTTAGCACAGGTGTCATTTCCACATATGCTGGTACGGGATCTGGAGGATTTAGTGGTGATGGAGGTCCTGCAATTTCCGCACAAATTCATTGGCCTACATATATGGCTGTAGATGATTCTGATAATCTATATTTTTCAGACGCAGGAAATCAGCGGATCAGAAAAATAAATGCTCTTACTGGAATCATACAAACAATTGCAGGCAATGGCACATGCTCCTATAGTGGTGATGGTGGTTTAGCAATATCGTCGGGCATTTGCTCACCTTATGGTCTAGCTTTTGACTCCTATTATAATTTATTCTTTGCCGATCGTGCTAATAATGTCATACGGAAGATAAACACTTCAGGAATAATTACTACGGTGGCAGGAAATAATATTATTGGATTTAGCGGAGATGGCGGACCAGCAACAAATGCACAATTACGCTTACCTACATCAGTAGCTATTGACAGCCTTAATAATATATACATTGCCGATTTCCCAAATCAGAGAATTCGCAGGGTTGATTCTGTTACTGGCATAATCACTACAGTTGTCGGTGACGGTTCTGGTTCTTATAATGGAGAAGGCATTGTTGCTACGTCAGCAGGTATTAATCCGTGGGATATTAAATTCGATACGAAAGGCAATTTATATATAGCTGATTACGGAAACCAAAGAACTCGTAAAGTTGATACGAATTTAATCGTTACTACAATTGCTGGCAATGGTATCAGTGGGTATAGTGGCGATGGAGGTGCCGCAACATTAGCGCAACTTTACAATCCTGAAGGAATTGCAATTGACGTGTGTGGCAATATATATATATCCGATGATGCAAATCATCGGATCCGTAAGGTTACCACAGACTCACCAATAATCAGCACGCCCACTATCGCACTTTCAGGCGGCACATCATTCCCGCTTGGCAGCACAGTACCTGTAACTGCCGTGGTAAGCGGTGCGGGCAGCAGCTATATTATCTACTGGATGAACCACGGCATTACCTTTACTTCCACTACTGTACCATCTGTTACCTACACCAAGGGGCCCGGTATAGATACCATTACCGCTAAGGTGGTATCTACTGCCGCCTATGGCTGCTTTGATAGCACCACATCTTCCGGTCATATTGTAAGTGTGGGCACTGTAGGTATTACCACAAATGTTTCAGTCCCTTTATACATCTACCCGAACCCCACAAACCACCTGCTGCACATAGATAACCTGCAAACCAATGCCGGCTACCGCATACTCAGTATAGTAGGGGCTGCAATACAGCACGGGCTACTGCATACGGGCAGCAATGAACTGAACATAAGAGACCTGCCACCCGGCATGTACCTGCTGGAGGTAAATGAACAAGGTAAGCGAACCATACAGAAGATAGTGAAGGAGTAAAGAGCTAAGAAAATACAGCACTGGCAATAAAAAAGGACCAGCGTTAGCTGGCCCTTTGAGTGGAGTTCGTTTTTAAGATCGCTATGCTGTTATTTATAAGCATACCATACGCGCGCACTCTTATCAAACAGCCAGTACATGCCGTTGGTATAGCAGAAGTCGAGCAGGTATTCGCAAGGTGCATCATCAGGCAGTTTCAGTGTGCGGGTCATTAAGCCGGTAGAGAGGTCGTAGAGTTCTACTTTTTTATCAGCTACATTCAGCATGCCTATTTCTGCTTTGGCTATGCCGGTATATACAGGTGCATTCTCGCTATACTTCGCTTTCAGATCTGTAAGTGCTTCTTCGCCCAGTTCATGTTTCTTGTCCATGCCCAGGTACAGTTTTATCTTGCTCAGTCCCACAGATCCGTCCATGCCGTGCGACTCAAGGCTCATGGTACTGTAGTCGTAATAGTAAACGACTTTTTTCAGCGGATTGTAGATACCCACACTTTGCGGGTCGGGCTGCGTGGTAGTGATGTTCAGGTTCTTCTTGGCCTCCGGTATGCCCTTGCTGTCGAGGTTGTATTCAAACCATCCTGCATTGTCATAAGTAGTGATCTGCAGCGCCTTGGTAGCTGGATTGTACCAGAAGCCACGTATATCGATGCCGGTCTTAAGGTCTTCATCACTTAGTTTTTTACCTGTGGCATCAAATACCATCATCGGGAAATCGGCATTGCCCGCCTGGGCAGCATAGTATTTTTTCTGTACCGGGTGCCATACCACGCCGGCGCCGTTGGCCCCGCCCGCCCTGTCTATGGTGAGCGTCATGGCTTTGGTAAGCTTTTTAGGCTCTGCAGCCTTCTGGGCAAATGCCGGTAATGCCATGCATAAAAGAAATCCGAAAGAAAGTAGTGTGTGTTTCATATGAAATATTTGTACAAAATAAGACAATCCATGTTTATCCCGCAATACCGTGTTCTCGGTATTTTTTCGAGCAACCAAAGCAAGGAGTGGTTATAAACAACCTAGAAAAATATCTTAATGGTCTTGTAGCGTATGTTGCTGATGTGCTCCGTATCCAGCCCCAGCAGCTTGGCTACGCAACCATGATTCAGCGCTATGAGCAGGAAGCCCGCATCATTGAACCGGCATAGTGCCTGGTCGGCAGCCACATCGTTATAGTTACTGCTGATGGTGGTTACATTCTGTGTCTTCATGATCTCTATACTGAAGTCCCTGCCCTTTACTATACGGTCGAACTGCTTCCGTGTGATATCGAGTACCACATTGCCATAGCGGTCTATATAGCGGATACGGCACTCCACACCATCGGGGGTTATCTTAGGCTGAGACAACAGCGGCACCTCGTGCATAGTGGTAGCGGGGTAGCTGATGTTGTTACCCAGCACTGCCGCAACGGCAAGGCCTGCGGATTCTGTCCAGTCACTGAAGACGAACGGGGGCGCAAACGTAGCACACAGGCGCACATCGGTAAGGGCGGTACCAAATGCCAGTGCCAGCAGGCCGTTATCGGGCGCTATAAAGTAATAGCCATCGAACATGGCCAGCAGCATGCGCGCATTACCATCCCTGTACACATCGGCCATCAGCACATGCACAGTGCCTTTAGGAAAGTGGTGATAAGCGGCCAGTAGCATGTAGGCGGCCTCCTGCAGATCATACTCAGCTACCTGGTGCGATATATCAACGATATGCACACCGGGCGCATGCCGCATGAATACGGCCTTTGCAACGGTAGCACCCGCATCGCGGGTACCCATATCGGATAGTAGTGTGATGATGCCCAATGGCTGAATGTGTGGGACAAAATTACTGTATTGCGGTGAAGAGTTAACGGCATAAAAAAAGCCCACCCGAAGGTGAGCTTTTCTGAATATTACTGATGAATTACAGTGTACGTTTTACTTCCACTTCTTCAAAACCTTCTATGATATCGCCTGTGCGTATATCTGCGTAGTTCTTGATAGAAAGGCCGCACTCGTAACCTGCGTTCACTTCTTTCACATCGTCCTTGAAACGCTTCAGTGAGCCGAGCTCGCCTGTATAGACCACGATACCGTCTCTTACGAGGTTCAGCTTGGTCTGGCGGGTCATCTTGCCATCGAGCACATAGCAACCTGCAATGGTGCCTACGCCGCTGATCTTGTACACCTCGCGCACTTCGATATTGGATACGGTCCTCTTTTCCACCTTTGGTTCCAGCAGGCCTTCCATAGCGCTCTTGATCTCCTCGATAGCATCGTAGATGATAGAGTAAGTACGGATCTCGATGTTCTCCTGGTCTGCAAGCTTGGCTGCCTGCATAGAAGGACGAACCTGGAAGCCGATGATGATGGCATCTGACGCAGTGGCCAGCAATACATCGCTCTCGGTGATCTGTCCAACACCCTTGTGTACCACATTGATCGCAACCTCTTCGGTAGACAGCTTCTGCAATGAATCGCTCAATGCTTCTACAGAACCGTCAAAGTCACCCTTGATGATCACACCAAGTTCCTTGAAGTTTCCGAGTGCAAGACGACGACCGATCTCATCGAGTGTGATGTGCTTGCGGGCACGGATACCCTGCTCACGCATGATCTGCGCGCGGTGGTTGGCCAGTTCCTTAGCTTCATCTTCATTCTCGAACACGCGGAATTTCTCACCCGCCTGCGGTGCGCCGTTAAGACCCAGTACCTGTACCGGTGCTGATGGCCCTGCTGACTGTACACGCTGGCCGCGTTCATTGAACATCGCCTTGATCTTACCGAAGTGCTGTCCGCAGGCGATCATATCGCCCTGGTTCAGCGTACCGTTCTGTACAAGGATGGTGGACTGGTATCCACGGCCCTTATCCAGAGATGCCTCGATAACGCTACCTGATGCGGTACGGTCAGGATTGGCTTTCAGCTCCAGTAATTCGGCTTCAAGTCCTATCTTTTCCAGCAGCAGGTCTACAGCGAGTCCCTTCTTGGCTGATATCTCCTGGCTCTGGAACTTACCACCCCAGTCTTCGACAAGGATATTCAGTTGTGCCAGTTGTTCTTTTATCTTTTCCGGGTTAGCCCCTTCTTTATCTATTTTGTTGATGGCAAATATCATAGGCAGGTTTGCCGCCTGCGCATGCGATATCGCTTCCTTGGTCTGTGGCATGATGGCATCATCCGCAGCGATAACGATAACTGCTATATCCGCAACCTTGGCACCACGGGCACGCATCGCGGTAAACGCTTCGTGACCGGGAGTATCGAGGAAGGTAATGTTCTTACCGGTAGCAGTAGTAACCCTGTAGGCACCGATGTGCTGGGTGATACCACCGGCTTCACCTGCCACCACATTGGCACTACGTATATAATCGAGCAACGAGGTCTTACCGTGATCGACGTGACCCATGATGGTAACGATAGGCGCACGGGGTACAAGGTCTGCTTCGTCGTCAAATTCTTCTATTTCTTCTTCAGCTTCCTGCTCCAGGTTGATGAACTCTACATCGTAACCAAATTCGCTGGCTACGAGTTCTATCACCTCAGCATCAAGACGCTGGTTGATAGACACCATGATACCAAGGCTCATACACTTGCTGATGACCTCAGCGAAACTTACGTTAAGCAGGCTGGCCAGTTCGCTCACGGAGATGAACTCAGTAACCTGTATGAGGTTAGACTGTTCGGCATTTTCTGCCGCCATACGCTTGTCGGCCATTTCATCACGCTTGTTACGGCGGTATTTGGCTTTCAGGTTCTTGCTGCGGGTAGATCCCGTAAGCTTGGCCTGTGTTTCGCGTATCTTATCCTGAATTGCTTTTGTATCTATTTCCTGCTGCTGCGCATTTACCGGTGCATTGCGTGAAGGTGCGCCACGGCGATCACCGCCGCCGCCACCCGGACGGAAATTACCACCACCGCCACCTGCAGGCCTGTTGCCCTGGTAGCCACCACCTGCCTGACCGGGAGCACCACCCGGGCGGCGATCGCGGTTGAAGTTAGGGTTTTGAGGACGAGGTCCCGGAGGTCCGCTCTGGCCCGGAGGCGAAGTCCTGGCATTAGGATCTCTCAATCCTTCAGGTTTCTTCTCTACAGGTATGCGTTTGCGTTTGCGTTTTTCGCCGCCACGGTCAGCACCACCCCTGTTATCGGGACGGTTGCCGCTGCCGGATGGCTGAGCTACCGGCAGTTCTATCCTGCCGATGATCTTTGGCCCTTCCAGCCTTGGGGCCTTCATTTCAATATGTTCCGGTTTTACAGACGAATCATCATCGCCTGCAACATCGGGTGTAACCGGGGTTTGGGGAGC
Organism: uncultured Flavipsychrobacter sp.; assembly: GCA_964478855.1. Taxonomy (GTDB): domain Bacteria; phylum Bacteroidota; class Bacteroidia; order Chitinophagales; family Chitinophagaceae; genus Nemorincola. Next base: position 3,857 of record CAYZKL010000107.1, on the reverse strand, counting down.
GGCCACTTGCTGTGGTGCTTCTTCTTCCGCAGGTGTTTCTTTCTTGGCTTTTGTAGCTTTTTCGGCAGCGGCCGGTTTTGCAACGGCAGCTTTCTTAGGTTCTTCCTTCTTCTTGGCTACAGCACCCTTCTTAGGGCGTGATGCCAGGTTCATATCATCGAGATTGATCTTGCCCAGGATGTTAGGGCCGCCGATCTTCGGTGCTTTTATATCTACGTGCTCAGGAGCTTCGGCAGGCTCTTCCTGCTTTTCGGCAGGGGCTGCTTTAGGTTCCTTTGCTTTTTCTTCAGCTTTCGGCGCAGCTTTTTTGGCAGGCGCTTCTTCTTCTACTTTGGCAACAGGGGCGGCTTTTTTGGCCGGTTCCTCCGGTACTTCTACCGGTTTCTTAGCCACAACAGGCTCTTCTTTGGCTACAGGAGCAGCTACAGGAGCGGCCTTTTTAGGCTCTTCTTTTACTTCAGCAGGCTTTGGCTTTTCAGGTTCTTTAGCCTTCACCTCTGCAGGTTTCGGCTCTTCCTTTTTAGCCTCAGGAGCGTCCTTTTTCCTCATGGTATCGAGGAGGGAGCCCTTAGGCAAAGCAATCTCTTCGCTTTTGCGTTTGGCCGCTTTGTCCTGTGCAAATTCGACCTGCAAAGCATTATACATTGCTTCGGTTAACTTGGTACTTGGGTTACTATTGATCTCAAAGCCTTTATCAGCAAGGAACTCTACGAGTGTTTCCTTACCGATGTTAAATTCTTTGGCTGCCGCCAGTAACCTGGGAGTGTTGTTTGTAGTCATTCTTCTTTTTTCCTTCTGATGTAATTTGCCAAAGCGCCACTTTGGCCCTGCCTTATATACAAACCTACACTATTTAGCTGAAAATAGTGCCCGTCCGTAGCTCATTGTCTTCGTGTTTTCCTAAAAATAACCGACCACCGGCGGGTTATTCATTGCTAAATTCGGCCTCAAGTACCTTGCGCACATCATTCACAGTCTCTTCCTCGAGGTCGGTACGGCGCACCAACTCTTCAGCAGACAGGTTGAGCACGCTTAACGCAGTGTCGCAACCGATACGCTTGAATTCGTCGATGATCCATGGTTCAATTTCATCCGCAAATTCTTCCAGGTCGATGTCGTATTCAACTTCTTCCTTCACATCGCGGTACACATCTATACTGTAACCTGTAAGCTCCTGAGCCAACTTGATGTTGACACCCTTCTTACCGATAGCCAGGGAAACCTGGTCAGGATCGAGGTACACATCGGCACTCATGTCTTCGTTATTCAGTTCCATCTTATTGATACGCGCAGGTGTAAGTGAGCGCTGCAGCAACAGCTGGAGGTTATTGGTATAATTGATAATGTCTATATTCTCGTTACGCAGCTCACGAACGATACCGTGGATACGGCTACCCTTCATACCTACGCAAGCACCTACCGGATCTATACGGTCGTCATAGCTTTCTACAGCTACTTTGGCGCGCTCGCCCGGTTCGCGTACTATTTTCTTTATAACAATCAGGCCATCCATTATTTCCGGTACTTCTATTTCCAGGAGTTTTTCCAGGAATGAAGGATGGGTACGGCTAAGGATGATGATAGGTGAGTTGTTGCGCATTTCTACTTTCTTCACAACAGCACGAACTGATTCGCCTTTTTTGAAGAAGTCGGTAGGTATCTGCTCAGACTTAGGCATGATCAGTTCATTACCTTCATCATCAAGCAGCAGTATCTCTTTTTTCCATATCTGGTACACTTCTCCGTTGATGATATCACCGATACGGTCAGCATATTTCTTCAGCAGGTTGTTCTTTTTAAGGTCGCCGATACGGGCAGCCAGTGTTTGCTTGGCAGCCAGGATAGCACGACGGCCGAAGTTGCGGACATCTACCTCTTCATACACCTCTTCACCTACACTGTAGTCGGGCTCTATCTTAATGGCCTCAGCGTATGGTATCTGGAGGTTCTCATCTTCTACCATGCCGTCTTCTACTATCTCGCGGCGGCGGAAGATCTCCAGGTCACCTGTCTGGTCATTAACGATAACGTCAAAGTTCTCATCAGTTATATACTTTTTGCGCAATAACGTCTTGAACACGTCTTCCAATACCTTCATCAGGGTGGGCCGATCGATATTCTCGGCATCTTTAAACTCCTGGAAGGAGTCAATGAGGTTGATACTTGCCATATGCTGTGTTTTTGCTATACCCGGAGGATAGCAGAATTAAAAAATGATTTGTACTACTGTTGATTTGATGTTTGAAAATGGTATTTCTACTATTATGATCGATTCTTTTACTTTTTTAGGTTTTATCTCCAGCACCAGGTGCTCATCGGTAACTGTGGTAAGCATGCCGGTCTTTTCGGTGCCCTCATTGTCTGTTACGGTCACCTTTCTGCCTATGTTCTTTTTGTACTGGCGCATCTGCAGCAGCGGCTCATCTACACCGGGGCTGGACACCTCCAACGAAAAATCGCCATCCGGGAACATCTGAGAGTCTTCGATAGCATTGTACAGGCGGCGATTAACGGAAGTACACTTCTCGATAGAGAAGCCACTATCCGCATCGAGGAATACCTTTATATTATTCGTCGGTTTAATTTTAATATTGACGATAAATATATCGGTACCTTCCAGTAAAGGCTCTAAAAAGGAGTGTACTTTTTCGATGATCTCAGCCATAGTTAAAAAACGAGGGGACAACCATGTGTCCCCTCTCTTTTGAATAAATCCATTGCAAATGTACGATAATTTTCGGTTTCAGCAATCAAAGAGGGGCTGTTATATATAATTATCTTTTGTGAGCTGGGGTGTTTACCGACTTTTTTGGCATTTTAACCTTTCTACGGAGGGTAACAATAATCAATAGGCTTACCTTTGGTGCCTTATGTTATTCAGAGTTATTACATGGATGGTGGTCATAGTGATCGCATACCGGTTCCTGACGAACTATATATTGCCGATATTTCATATTACATCTGCCACGAGCCGCAAGATGCGCGAAATGCAGGAGCAGATGCAGGCTATGGAGCGCAAGGTGAATGAGCAGGAAAGCCGCAAGAACATCAGGAAGAAGGAAGGGGACTATATAGATTACGAGGAGCTGAAGCCGTAACCCTTAACCCGTAACCTCTAAAGGGGAATCCCCTGTTTATCCGTTTATTTTATTGCTTTAAATATATCATCCTCGATGGTCATTCCTTTTTCGAGGAAGATGGTCTGGATGCCGAGCTGCTTTGCGCCCTCTATGTGCTGGGGGCTATCGTCTATAAATAATGTATGCTCAGGCCTGAGGCTGTTCTCGGTAAGGACAAGCTCAAATATCTCCTTCATGGGTTTGCGCATGCCCACACGGTGCGAAAGATATACACGATCGAAGAAGACACCGATATTGGGGATGCCGCGGGAGCTCATGAGTATGCTGTTGAACGCCTCTTCGTGTATCTCATTGGTATTGCTGAGGAGGAAGAGATCGTAATGGATGCGCAGCTGCTGTAGTACCTGTAGCCGGCGCAGCGGAAAATCGAGGAGCATGGCGTTCCAGGCATGGGTGATCTGATCGGTGGTGATGGGGGTGGTGGCGGCCTGCTGCATGGCGGTGAAGAACTCTGCCCGGGGTATAAGGCCCATTTCCCAGTTATCGAACATGGCAGACTGGCTGAGCTGCGAGTATAGCTGGTGGAAATTGGTGATGCCGGCCTCGAGGAAGGCGTTTTCGGTGCGCTGGTAGTCTATATTGAGCAGCACACCGCCAAGATCAAAGATGATATGCCTGATTCCCTGTATCATGATGCAAAAATAGGTTTAAATAAGTTTTTCGATTTTTAAGAAAATCTCCTACATTTGCACTCCAATTTTGACGGCAACGTCATTG
>CAYZKL010000106.1:995-10636 GCA_964478855.1 uncultured Flavipsychrobacter sp. | reverse complement strand
ATAGAGCGTATTAGCATTATTGGTCTTTGTGGCAAGCATCTTATCCGCATGTGTCTTTGCTTTTGCTGCATCACCCTTCAGATAGTATATCCATGCTATCAGTTCGTTGGCATCTATATTTTCCGGGCGCATATTCAGGTCCGTCTGTGCGTACTCCAGTGCCTTGTCCAGTTTGCCGGCATTCATATATGCATGTGCCAGTTCTCTGCTTACATTGTGCTTTACAGGTGCATCGCTTGCCTCATCACTTTGGCCTTCTTCAAGTAGTCTTACTACATCTTCATGTGTCTTCTTTGCTTTTTCGGCATCTCCCTTCAGTTCATACAGGTCGGCGAGTGTAGATACGAATGCTGCTTCGCTTAGTACCTGTATGGCACTCTTCGTATAAGCTATTGCTGCATCATAGTTCTTTTTAGATTGCTCTACTTTAGCCATACCCATCAATGCGTACGGGTAGTCTTTCCTGTACACAAGTGATGTGCGATAAAGTATAGAGGCGCTGTCTATGTTTCCGGTATTCAGGTACAGGTCAGCAAGATTTGTTCTCGCCCACTCAGTTGTTTCTGATCCGGGCATACCAGCCGCTACTGCCATGTTCATTGCTTCTATAGCTGCTTTGTTTTGTCCGTATATCTGCCTCAGGTAAGATGCGCGGGAGTAAGAGCGCAGATCAGGACGGATATTGATCATCTGATCGCAATCCTTTACTGCTTCCTCGTAGTTGCCCAATTCCACATTGGCATCTACCAGTGCGCCATATATGCCCGCATTATAGTTATTGATAGCTACACCTTTCTGTGCGGTTTCCAGTGCGGCCTTAAACTGGTGCATGTTCAGCAATACTGCTGATTTTAAACTTAGCGCCTGGAATACCAGGTCTTTATTACCTGTATTGCTTTCTGTTACCTTATCCAGCATTTGTACTGCTGCATTGCTGTAGTAGTTATTATCACCTGTTATTCTTCCTTCCGATATAAATACGGTTGCCAGTGATATATACTGCTTCATGTCTTCAGGGTTCTTTTGCAGCGCCTCTACCGACTTATTATAGGTGGTTCGGATGGCTGTTTTCTCTTCGTCAGGGCCAATAGCCTTTTTTCGTTCCAGCAGTGCAGGGATCTTGTCCTTGTTCTCTGAGCATGATGTCATGCAGATGCTGCCTGTGCATAGCAGGAGCATAAACAGAATTTGTGTAGCTTTTTTCATTTCTTAGTGGTTTTGTACAGGTATTTACGATGGTTGGCTACAAATAGATTTCTAAAACACATTATTATAAAAAAAGAACGCGGGCATTTGCCCGGCGTTCCATTAAACCATTATCCTTTTAGTTGGTTTTCACCAGTTTCATGGTTTGTACCTTCTGATTGTCTAATGACAGTACAGCTATGTAGTTTCCGGCAGGCAGGCTGCTGGTATTCAACAGCTTAGTATAGTCACCCGGCGTTTTATAGCCTTCGTTCAGTACGTCTACCACTTTACCCCTTATGTCCATCACATCTATGTTCACCTTGCCTGCTACGTCCAGTTTGTACCTGAATGATACCTGGCCCGCAAATGGGTTAGGGAAAGCATTCATTAACAGTGCCGGTGTATTCAATGGCAGAGAAGAGATACCTGACGGTCCGCTTGTTGGTCCTGTATAGCCCGGGCCGGTAAATCCTGGCCATGGGGTCTGCAGGTAAGGGAAGCAACCTTTGAATGATGTATCATTCTGGGTCACACCCGCATGAAAACCAAGTACATTGGTCAGCTGGGTGGTTACCGGGCTGCCTGTACCTGTATAGTCATCATACCACAGGCCTATTGCTGCAAGAGCTACACCGCTCACTGCCTGTAGTTCTATGGTGGTCACATCATCTTCCAGCCTGCGGCCGTTAGGGAAACCATCCATGTTTGGTATGAACTGCAATGTAGTAGTAGTGTTATATGCCGGATCAGTAAGGCCAAGCACTGCCGCCTTAATGATACCTAGTGAGCTGAAGTTAGGATCGTTCCTTGGTGTTACAGGTACGGCCATGTTCAGGCGCAGCATATCGCCAAGCGTTGGCAGGAAGTTGTTGATGAATGGCTTACCTGCTGCCAGCGGGTTGCCGCCTTTGCCTGTAGCCAGTTGGTAAGGTATCATATTAGGTACACCTGTGTAGAATATCGGGAGTATATCTACGGCACGTGGGCTCATGGAGTCCGGCAGCAGTATAGTTCCGAATATGGCATCATCAAGTGCTGTACCCGCAACTGCAGGTGTGCCTTTCAGTGACCATAATCCTTTCTTGCCATTCCTGAAATCGAATGCGCCAAGAGAATTGGTTTGTATGCGCAATGGAGCAAGGCCCGGTACTGCTGGTCCGAATGCAGAATTGTCCATATACAATGCCAGTTCTGGATTAGTGAAGTTAGGTATGTATGCACCGTCGCCTGTATAAGGGCTGCTTGCATTCCACTTGTCCTTCGATCCTATTGGTATTACCACTTCATTAGTAAGCGGCATACCCAGGCGCGATACCTGTACCCATGATCCTGATGTTGTTGGGTTAGCTCCTGAAGTGCTCAGGGTAGTTATAGACTGCCTGCTTGCAGATGCCCATACACCTATTACAAAATTAGGATCCAGTATGCTTGTTGCAGATGCTGTGGTCAGGCCTGTCTGTTGCAGGCTTGATATTGGCACTTCTATAACAATGCTGTGGCAATTGAATTTTGCAAGGCCGTCACGACCTGCTGTGCGGAAACCGCCTACATCAAATGCACCACCAAGATCTACGAAGAACGGATCATCTGAAGGTCCGCAGAATAATTTTTCTCCGGTAGATGCCGTAGTTATAGCAGAGGTGATCAGTGCGTCATAGTTTGCTGCGCCAAGGCCTACTGCGCTTTGTATAGAGCGTGGGCCTATGTTTGGCGGAGGTACTATGCCGTTCGATGCAATAGTTGTCCACGTCATACCACCATCAGTGCTGCGTTCGCAGGTATAGGTGGTTTTGATGTTCTGCTTGCCAAGGCGGATGTTGAAGAACGTTGTCGTATCCTCATTCATCTGCGAGAAGGTAAAACGATAGGTGATATCATCCGTCATACCTGTTGCCTTGTTCTTGATGTGTATCTCGTAGCGTATGTTCTGCCCGAAGGTGTACCAGTTTGGTCCGCCTGCTGGATGTTCGAACGGTATATAGTTCGCTATGATCACTATCTTGTTGGTATCGCATGGGCTCCTGAACACATACAGGTCTGTATTGTCGGCCAGGGGGGCATTCGATATCAGTGGTGCTTCTCTGTGCGAAGAAGCCGTCGCTTGTAACTGTGGCAACATGCTGATCAGCACCGCCACTAGTATTCTGTTGAATATATTTTTCATGAGTAATTATTTTGTTGTTGAGGAATAAGATTAAAACCTTGCTTGTACGGAGTGATCATATCCTCTCCATGGTTGCTGCACATAAGGGAATGTAGCCTGGAATGTAGTGTCATTGCGTGTTACACCCGCATTGAATCCCAGTACATTCAGCAGGTTTGGTGTTACCGGGCTGCCTGATCCTGTATAGTCATCATACCAGAGTCCTACTGCTGCAAGCACTACGCCGCCTACTGCCTGTAGTTCTATAGTGGTCACGTCATCTTCCAGCCTGCGGCCGTTAGGGAAACCATCCATATTCGGTATGAACTGGATCGATGTGTTCGCATACATTGGTAATGTCAGTCCCATAGCTGCTGCCTGTACCAGGCCCAGTGAGCTGAAGTCAGGATCGTTACGTGGTGTTGGTGGCACAGCCATATTCAGTCGCAGCATATCGCCCAGCGTAGGCAAAAAGTTGTTGATGAATGGTTTGCCTGAAGCCAGCGGATTGCCAAGGTATTTACCTGTAGCCAACTGGTAAGGTTCCAGGTTAGGTACACCGGTAAAGAATATCGGCAACAGATCCACAGCACGTGGGCTCATATTGTCCGGTAAAAGCAATGTACCGAAGTAGGCATCATCCAATGCTGTTCCGGTTACTGCTGCAGTTCCTTTCAGCGACCATAAACCTTTTTTGGTATTACGGAAGTCAAAAGCACCTAATGAGTTGGTCTGTATCCTTAAGGCGTTCAGTGCAGGTACTGCTGTACCAAATGCTGAATTATCCATATACAGTGCCAGTTCAGGATTGGTGAAGAATTTAGCATACTGCGCATCGTTTGCAGGGTTGCCGGCATTCCACCTGTCCTTCATACCGATAGGTATGATCACTTCATTGGTCAGCGGCATGCCTATACGCGATACCTGTACCCATGATCCTGAATAAGATGAACCGCTCGGAGACAGTGTCTTGATCTGCTGGCGGCTTGCTGATGCCCATACGCCTATGATGAACCTGCTGTCCAGTATGTTAGCAGCAGACGAAACATTCAGTCCGTCTTTCTGCAGCATATTGATAGGGATCCTCATAGCTATGGTATGACAGTTAAAGCGCGCAAGTCCGTCTTTCGGAACGTTTGCAGTGCTTAATCCACCCGGGCGGAAATTGCCCAGGTCAAATGCACCACCCAGGTCTACGAAGAATGGATCGTCCACCGGTCCGCAGAACATTTGCTCACCGCTCGATGCAGTAGTGATCGCACCTGTCATCAGGCTCAGATAGCTCGATGCGCCTAATCCTACTGTTGCATCCTGTATAGAGCGTGGACCTATGTTATTAGGTGGTACTACACCGCCCGATACTATAGTCGTCCATGTCATACCGCCATCTGTGCTTTTCTGGCACGTATAGGTGGTTTTCAGGTTTTGTTGTCCCAACCGTATGTTGAAGAACGTGGTCGTATCCTGGTTCACTTGTGCAAATGTGAAACGGTACGTTATGTCGTCAAGTGTAGTTGTTGTCTGGTTCTTAATGTGTATTTCATAACGCACATTGGGGCCGAAACTAAAATAGTTCGGTCCTCCTTCCGGAGATTCGAATGGTATGTAGTTGGCAATGATCGTTATCGTATTCGGGTTGTCAGGGCTCCGGAATACATACAGGTCCGTGTTGTCCGCTTGTGGGTCATGCGAGATAAGCGGGGCTTCTCTGTGACTCGATGCGTAGGCTGAAGAGCCAAGCGCCATCGCTCCCAAAAAGACCGGCAATAGCCGCAGTCTCTTTAAATAGCTAAATTTTTTCATAAATCATGGTTTAATTTTTAACAATAGATTTTATACTCCTATTACATACGGCACATTTACACTGTTGGATTTAACTATCCGGAAAATAATATGGCCGTATCAGCTAATCCCCTGTCAGCCAGTAGCTCAGCTACGCACAATTGTTAAAAATTTATGTAGATCTGTTCTTATACAATAAAATGTAACGGAAGTTGTTACTTTTGGCAACATATATACAGCCCCATGGCATTTTGGAATAAAACAGATAATTCTACCGATACAAAACCTAAAAAGAAAAAACCCGTTTGGCGCGAATGGCTCGATGCCGGTGTATTTGCAATTGTGGCAGCTACATTGATCCGTACCTTCTTTTTCGAAGCTTATACCATACCTACCGGATCTATGGAAGGCACAATGCTCATAAATGACTACCTGTTTGTGAGCAAGCTTGCTTATGGCCCGCGTATACCTATGACTCCTGTGGCAGTGCCCCTGGTGCATAATACCATGCCTATAACAGGCGGCAAATCATATTCTGAGTCAGTACAGTGGGGTTATCATCGTATTCCCGGTTTTGGCCATGTCGAGCGCAATGACGTAGTGGTGTTCAACTACCCATGTGGTGATACCGTAATGGTGCAGCAGCCTGAAGATGATTATTACCGTGCATGCCGTATGTATGGCCGCGACTTCATCAACAACAGGTTTACCATCATTACCCGTCCGGTTGATAAAAAAGAGAACTACATCAAACGCTGCGTAGCAGTAGCAGGCGATATACTGGAGATAAAGGATGCCCGTGTATATATAAATGGTAAAGAAATGCCGTTGTATCCGCACTCCAGGCTCAATTACATAGTGAAGACCACCGGTGGTGCACCGGCAATAGAAGAAGAATTGGAAAGTGCTGATAATATGCCTGTGCCTCCTGGTTATTATGCTTACAATCTTGGCAATGACCAGGTAGAGCTGGTAAGGAAGGCTTCAAATGTCACCTCTGTAGAATTGATGAAATACCCTGCTAATATGTCTCCTTCTGAGCCTGCAGAGTGGGTATTCCCGCATGATACAGCTAATTTCAAATGGAACAGGGATAATTTCGGCCCGCTCACTATTCCTAAAGCAGGTGTTACTGTGCTGCTTACTCCTCAGAATATTGCATTGTACCGCCGTATCATTAAGAACTATGAGGGCAATGCATTCACCGAGCAGGATGGCAAATACATGATCAACGGTAAGGAAGCTACTTCTTATACATTTAAGATGGACTATTACTGGATGATGGGAGATAACCGTCATAATTCACTCGACTCCCGCTATTGGGGCTTCGTACCTGTGGATCACGTAGTGGGCAAGGCATGGTTTGTATGGCTCAGCTATGGCAAGGAAGGCATGTTCAAGGATATGCGCTGGAGCAGGTTGTTCCGCGGTATCCATTCCCTCGAAAAATAATTTGAAACGGAACAGATGAGGCGCTTTCCGGCGCCTCATTTTTTTATAAAAAGATGGTCATACAGATCATGACGTATGGAAAAGCTGAGACTCGATAAATACCTGTGGGCTATCCGCATTTTCAAGACCCGCACACAGGCTACAGAAGCTATAGACAGTGGTAAGGTAAAATGGAACGGCCAGGCAGTAAAGCCTGCGCGTGTAGTATCAATTGGTGATAAGTATTCTATTAAAACACCTGCCCGTCGCTGGACAATTGAGGTCACAGGTCTGCTGCACACAAGGGTAGGTTTCGAGGATGCGATTAAGAACTACAGTGACATCACCTCAGAGGAAGACAAGCAGCTGAATCAGCACGTGGGCACCAGTTTTTATACCGGTAAGCGCCTAAGTAAAACAGGTCACCCCACTAAGAAACAGCGGCGTGACCTGGATACTTTTTTTGGTGTTGACGAAGATCCTGAAGATCAATAGATCGTAATGTAGTTTCCTGATATGGTTTTGGTCCAGTTGATACCGCCATCCAGGCTTTGGAATATACCAAGGTTTGTGGCCAGGTAAACATATTTTTTCCTGATGCCGTTCTTATAAATATTTTCTTTGAACGCTATATTGCGTACGATCAGGTTGCCGGTAAGGCCATTATTATTCTTTTCCCATACTCCTGTATTTACATTCAGCTTGTACAGGCCTGAATAGGTACCTATAAGGCATATCTGCTCAAACGGAGATGCGATACATAGTAATGGTGTGTTCAGTGGAAGTCCGGTGTATGCGGTCCAGTTTCTGCCGGTATCATCGCTGTAATATGCACCTGCACTGTTGCAGTTCTTCTGGTCTATAGCTATCAGCCTGTTATTATAGTGGCCCAGTGAGTAACGTGCTGTTGTATCTGTTGTTACTGATGTGCTGTTGATAACTACGTGCGGAAGCGCTGTACCTGTCATGTTCCATGGTGCTCCGATGCCATAAGGGTCGTTAGTAGGATTAGCTGTGGTCTCTTTCCATACTGTATTATTGTCTGTTTTATAAAAATTCCGGTTATTAATAGCATCATAGGCACAGAGTACACCGTTTGCCAGGCGGGTAAATGATGTTACATGTACAATGCCCGGGTTCACTATAGGTAATATCCCCATGGCACCTTCAGAGTCATTTTTTTCATAATACCAGTAACCGCGTTCACCGGCATAGGTGCTATGCGCTAATCCCAGTGTATTTTTTACTGCATCAGCGTCATTTGTGGTAATATATATTTTACCCCAGTCTGCGGCATTCAGCACCATACTCTGGTTCAGGTCTATAGGCAATCCATTGCATGCTACAGTAGGGAATGTACTTACTGAATCCAGTGAATGATTGAAATTCTTGCCATTGTTATAGCTTACATAAGCGTTGTCCTTTATGAATAATACCTTGTCATAAGCAACACATATTGCACGCGTAGGTTTTCCGTCAGGTGGGAATATTGTATTGAATGAGCGGCCATCTGTTGAATTGAATACAGCACCGGATGTATCTCCGAAATACAGGTAATAAGGGGTTGCTATAACAGTTTCGTTATCTATACCGTTTACCTTTTTGCAACTATATACACCTGCCGTAAGCAGTAACAAGAGCCCGGCTATATAAAATAGGGATGTCTTTTGCATTGATATTTTTTTACTAAGTTATATAAAAATAAGATACCTGCTGTAAATCATTATTTAGTTTGCCTTGATCGTATCGGCATCACTCATTTTCATACCATAATCCATCAGCGCTATGATACTGTTCTCTTCGGTGTTCATAAAGTTGATCTCCATATGGTATTCAAATGCGTTGTTTTTGAATTCTCCGCCCTTCATGGCTATATTGCTCAATAGCTTTTTGCTTTCGGCTATCATCACTGAGTCATGTGCAGAATTGTTCATGCCCGCATCTACGTTTTTGAATAATTGCTGAATATCCATATAGAATGCGCATGGATGGCCAAATACTATCGATGATGCTGCTTCCGGCATCTTCTGTCCCTTAAAGCTACCCTGCAGGAAACCGCCTGCATAAGTGTTCTTGTTTGATGCGATCATGTATTGGTCGTTCATCTGTATATACACAGTGTCTTTTTCCGTAAGAGGTATCACAAAGCCCGATCCAGTTTGTTTCAGGCCCATATCTGTTGCCATCTTCACCAGTTTCTGGAAGTTCTCTTTCTTATTCAGCTTCATCACATAGCTCAGGCTCAGGCTTGGCTTGTTGTTCTTGTGCGTTATCGCCTGGCCCATGAATGAGTCCGTTACTGTTTCAGTATGTAGCGCAAAGTCGTTCATCACTATGGCCATATCGCCGGTGAATGCATCAAGTATAGTGTCTGTATTAAGTCCCTGGCTGCCCAGTGCTATATTGGCAAGGCCAAGCATCCCCATTTTTTCCAGCACACCTTTCAGCCCTTTTGGGGACAGGTGCAGAGCCATTACCATATCCAGGTTCTGGTTTGGCAGGCGCTCTATCATATCCTTATCGGCATTAGTGCCACCCAGTTCGCTGCAGATGTCTTTCAACTCTGCCGACATATAATATTTGAAGTCGCCGCTTATTTTACCCTTTACAAAGTCAAATCCTGCGGTCATACCTGCATCTTTCCATAAGGCGCTGGATAAAGACATGCCCATATTACCTGCCATACCATGATCCATCTGGGTCATCAGCAATTCGTAATTCAGCCAGAAGGCCACATCATGCCCTTCTTTTTCAAGTCCGGTAAAGCGGCTGTTACCCAGTATCGAATTTTCTTTGGTGATACCGAATGCATTATCCATTTCTGCAGACAATGCAGTTTCGTCACCAACTGGTTTAGTGGGTAATGCCGCACCATTACTGTCTGCATCAGCTACATCATTATCCTGCTCCATTACATTGATGATGATCATCAGTTTATTGTTCCAGGATACGAACATATCATCGCCAAGGCGCACTTCCTTACGGTCACCATGTTGTTTCACCGCAGCCTGTGGGAATACCTGTTTTACGTATGCTTCCCATTGTCCGGCATCAGCCAGTGGCACCAGGGCCGTCACCCTGTTACCGCCTTTGAAAC
>CAYZKL010000106.1:0-985 GCA_964478855.1 uncultured Flavipsychrobacter sp. | reverse complement strand
CGAGCCCCAGCGAGCGGGCCTGCTCCTTGAGATTGGTGAACTGCCCGCCGGGCAGCAGGGCGGTGACGCTGTTACCGCCTTTGAAACGGGTATCGGTGTTGATGTACACATATAAAGTGTTCAGCGCGTCTATGCCGGCTTTTTCTATGCCCGCCATAGCGTCCTTGGCTTTTTGTTCAGGTATGCGCTTCTGCATTTCCTTAAACAGTTTGCTGCCGGTGATCATGTTCCAGGCTACCTTTTTGCTCAGTCCTTTCAGGTTAATGCTGGCTACTGCTACCGCATCCTTAGGTATGTAGCGGGCATGGTCAGGCATTTTGTTACAGGCGCTGAAAAAGGCAATGGCCAGTATTACCAGCAGTGTGTTACGGAGATGGCGATGCATATCGTTCTTTGTTTTTATTAATTAAAATGGCAGATCATCTATCGTTTCCGGAGATGGGTTGAAATTTTGGGCGTTATTGAAGTTGCCGCCTGTGTTGCCACCTGTATTGCTGTATGATGGTGCAGGTGCTGCGTTATTGCCCGGTGTCGCTGCGGTAGCATTTTCTACACGCCATGCGTCCAGGTTGGTAATGTAGTTTACCTTACCGTCACGTTCCCACTTATTACCTTTTATGTTGAAGCTTACTTTTACTTGTTCTCCTTCTTTAAAACGGTCTATGATCTCACACTTATTCTGTACCAGCTGCATTTTTGCAAAATTGGTATAAATGTTACCGTTGATCTCTTCTGCCAGTTCTATCACAAATTCACGCTTCTTGAATTTTTCACTTACTTGCTGTGTCTCATACTTTACCAGTAGTTTTCCTGTTACTTCTAGGCTCATTTTACTATATTTTAATTATAAAAGAATAAATACAAAGATATACTTTCGGACATCTAAAATAACAAAAAAAGCGCTTGTGGAAGCGCTTTTTTTAAAACTTACTTTGGGGAGGCTAAAGGGGCTCGAACCCTCGACCCTCAGAACCACAATCTGATG
>CAYZKL010000105.1:10230-10687 GCA_964478855.1 uncultured Flavipsychrobacter sp. | reverse complement strand
GGAAGATACCACGTATTTGTATGGCCTTTTAGCCATTGGTGTGCTGGCCGCAGCACTGTTTTTTTCTAAAAATGTAAACTGGAGACAGGTACTGGTTGGCTTTGCAGTATTCTTCCTGCTGCTGGTACCTGCATTATTGGTACCCAATAACCTTAACGAGCAAACCTTTGAGCACAGGCTTTACCTGCCTATGCTGGGTATACTGCTGATAATACCCGAAACAGTACTATTTAAAAAAATGGAAGACAGTAACCTGTTCCTCTACACAGCATTGATCTGCGTATTACTGTCTATTACCAATTTTATCCACCAACGCAATTTTTCTGATCCCATCAGCTTCTGGACGCAGGCGGTAGAAACATCTCCTCATTCGGCCTATGCCAAAATGATGCTTGGAGCCAGGGAAGATAACGTAGAAGAATCTTACAGGCTGTTTAGGGCGGCATATAAGTTAGAC
>CAYZKL010000105.1:0-10158 GCA_964478855.1 uncultured Flavipsychrobacter sp. | reverse complement strand
AACCGGCCAACATAAACCTGTTGCTGATGTATATAAACACAAAGCAGTATGATGCAGCCCGCAAACAGGCCGACAACATGCGCCGTGCGGGTATAAAATTACCGCAAGAGCTACAAAAAATGATGGAAACACCGCCACCGGTAGCCATACCGGTAGCCGCCAGCAGCTCTACGGCCCCCGCAGCTAAGTAACATATCAACTACAGCCATAACAAAAATGGGATAGCATATACTATCCCATTTTTGCTTTTCTATTTATTGCCAGCTATAGCTTATGTGCTTCGTTGGCTACTTTGCTCTGTTCGTAATTTATCTTCATCATAGAGCGGCAACACTTGCACAGCTCGTCGAACAGCGGCAATGTATCGCCACCGCCAAAGTCGTGAAAATGATCTATC
Source organism: uncultured Flavipsychrobacter sp. (assembly GCA_964478855.1). Taxonomy (GTDB): domain Bacteria; phylum Bacteroidota; class Bacteroidia; order Chitinophagales; family Chitinophagaceae; genus Nemorincola. The sequence goes on along the minus strand of CAYZKL010000105.1, from coordinate 9,761 downwards.
CCCAGCTCGCGTGAAATGATCTTCATTATCTCTTTTGCCTTACGGCTATCGCCGGCCAATACCACCTGCACTTTCTGCCCACCAAAAAGTGGTGCAAAAAGATGCTCGTGTGCGTACAAACTAAGCGCTTTTACAATATGCTCGGCACCGGTAATAGCTTTAATAGCGCCTACCGTGTTCATATTATCTTTAAGTCCATCCGGCTCGTTAGCAGTAAGGTCTACGATCACCTTCCTACGCACATCGCCCAGCCAGTAAGCCACCTCCCTTACATCGTTGGCCCTGGTACAGATAATAATAAAATCTGCACTGGCTGCCGCATCTTCTATGCTGCAATGCAGCAACCTTTCATGGTTTACCAAAAAACCGAAATCTGCTTTTACAGCCGATTCGGGCGCAGCCAGGTAAACAGCATGCCCGGCCTGTGTATATGCTGTTGCCAATACATGGCTTAAACGGCTATTTCCTATAATAGCAATGTTCAATGAAACGTAGGACCTGTACTCCATCTTTAATCTGTTTATATTGTCATTAAAAAGGAGGACGGTCATCAATACATAGCCGGCATTGTGCCATACCTACGTATAATGATCGTGTTTTCGAGGCGTGAAAAAGAAGTTATGATGCAAATGTATGGCTTAGGTTAGTTAGAAAACAGTACCAAAATCAGCACTCTTTCCTGCCTTTTCTATCAGTTTATAAAAAATTGGGCACATCAAACTATTCTATAAATTCTTATATATTCCACAAAAAAACGCAACATAAATATAAATATTTAACTGTTGGGGTTATTGCGTTAATTTATGTAGTGAACTAAAATTTAAAACAACAGGAAACGCTTCTTTTTCTTCATCAGCCTTACACTTTGCATACGTATGTCTTTCTTAGGCCTGTCATTACCATCGCGTGGTTCGTTAGCTATTTTCTCTACTATATCCATGCCTTCTACCACTTCTCCAAACACAGTATAGTTACCATCAAGGTGAGGGGTACCACCAACGGTTTTGTACACTTCGCGCTGTGCAGGTGTATACACTCTACCAGAACGTTTAGAAAAATTATCAAGTTCGCCATCGGTAAACTTTTTACCTACAACAAAATAGAACTGGCAGGCAGAACCCGATTTATCGGGGGTATTATCACGGGCTACACCCAATGCACCACGCTTATGAAAGTTATCGTTGTTGATTTCTGCAGGTACTGTGTAACCAAGGCCACCCTCGCCCAGCATTTGCCCAGGCTGTGCATGTTTGGAGGTAGAGTCGCCACCCTGTATTACAAACTGGGGTATACAGCGATGAAACAATGTTCCATCGTAATAGTGCTCTTTGGCCAGCTTAACCATATTATTGGTATTAAGGGGTGTGTTATCGTAGAGCATAACCACAATATTGCCATATTCGGTTTCGATTTTGATCTTGTTTTTCTGAGCAATTGCAGAAAAACCAAGCAATATGGCTCCTGCGAGCAGGGTAAGTACTTTCTTCATAGAACGCCGTTGTTTTCTCCCAAATGTAATTTATATGCACAAAAAAATCCCCGGTTGTGCCGGGGAAAATATTTTTAATAAAACCTGCTTATGCATTTACCAGGTTCACTATTACTTCTTTTGTTATAGGTTTGGCCAGGTAGCTAACAATATTGCTGTTATTCCTTGCCCGCTCAATATCCCTGTCGTCTACCGAAGATGAGAGAATGAATAGTTTGATGCTGTTTTTTACAGAAGGGTTTAGCAGTTCGTATTTTTCCAGGAATTCCCAGCCATTCATAACAGGCATGTTGATATCCAGAAATAGTATTGCCGTATCGCTATTCCCGGATTTTCCGTACTCTGTAACTATATGAATAAAGCCTTCAAGTGGGTCCAGAAAGGTCTTTATATCAACTTCTTTGGATATTTTCTCAATTGTAACAGTGCAAATTTTATTATTAAACTCATCGTCGTCAATAATAATAAATCTGGTAGAAATGTTCATAAACTATGGTCTTTGGCTACTCTCTTATTTTGTGGATTCCTGAATCGGGCTGTAATATAGGTTGAGTTTTATTTTTTTCAATGAATTCAGATGAAAAATAAACAGCTTTAACATCTGATTTGAAAACGAAAAAAACCTTTAACAAATGTAAGTGGTGTATAATCAAGTACTTACCGCAAATCTACGAATTAATCGATTATTTACGTTTAAAGCGACCAGGTTTTTTACCTTTTGTTTTGTTAACCACCTCTCCCGGTACCGGTGCAGGGCCGAATTGCTCGGGTAGTTTTTGCTTGGTCACTTCATGACCAAGCAGCTTTTCGATACGGACGAACTTATAATTTTCGTCGGGTGAAACAAAGGTATAGGCAGTTCCGGTTGTGGCTGCACGGGCCGTTCGCCCAATGCGATGTACATAGTCTTCCCCATCATGAGGCACGTCGTAATTGATCACGAGGTCGATATCTTCGATGTCAATACCTCTGCTGAGTATGTCTGTAGCTACAAGTATTTTAAGCCTTTTGCTTTTAAAGTCCAGGAGTACCTGCTCCCGGTTAGCCTGGTCAAGGTCGGATTGTATCTGATCGGCAGAGAAACCTGAGCGTTTGAGTTCGGCACAGAGTTGTTTTACATTATGCTTGCTGGAGCAGAATACCAGAACACTGCCAAATTGTTTTTGCTGTAATATAAATTTTACTAAAGGAATCTTCTGCGCATCATAAACGAGGAAGGCCTCCTGAACTATCTTTTCCGGTGGCTTGGAGATAGCTATGTTTATTTCGGTAGGGTTCTTAAGAATCGTATTGGCCAGCTTTCGTATAGCAGGAGGCATTGTTGCTGAGAAAAGCAGGTTTTGACGCTGCTTTGGTACATAAGATATGATCTTAATAATGTCCTCATAAAAACCCATATCGAGCATACGATCAGCCTCATCGAGAATTAGGTAGCGCAGATTGTCCAGTTTCACATAGCCCATGTTGAGGTGGGATATCATACGCCCGGGAGTACAGATAACTATATCTACACCCGTGGATAATGCTTTCTTTTCAGAGGCAAAAAGGTCGCCGCCGGTGCCGCCATATACAGATATGAAGCTTATGGAAGTATAATAGGCAATACCCTCTAATGTCTGCGATATCTGCACTGCCAGTTCCCTGGTAGGTACTATGATCAGTGCATTTATGCTGTTGGTCTCATGATCCTCTGACAGCAATTTGTGCAATACCGGCAGCAGGAACGCAGCTGTTTTACCTGTGCCTGTCTGCGCTGCGGCAATGATGTCTTTTCCGGCAATAATTGAAGGTATTACCTGCTCCTGTACAGGAGTGGCTGTTTCATAACCCATGGCATCAATGCCATCCATCAGGTCGTCGTCAAAACCAAATTCAGTAAAATACAAAGTAGTAAGTTTTCAGATTAGTATCTGCGTAAAGATAAGCTAAACTCACTTACTGTTGGTTTTTAGCGAGATAGGAAAAGAAACCCTGCAACCTATAAAAGAGATTGCAGGGCTTCTTTAAGACCTTTTGTAATTATTTGCTACCTAATAAATAGCCTATTGATAGCATGAAATTGTAGTTGCGATCATTAGTTGTAGCATTAATGTTTCTGAGGCCAACTTCGGCACCGGCTTTAGCAAAAAAGCCACCCGGGGTTTCGCAACCGATGAATCCACCAACTCCCCAATCCAATGAACGTATGCTTTTTACATCATATTGACCTACAGGTTCATTGCCAACGGGCTCATATTGCTGTCCTATAGCAAGACCATCAGAATTAGGTGTATTATCATTTTCACCTACTGCAATTTCTATTTTATCATGAGCATTGAGCAGATAAGAAACATAAGGACCTGCACCTATTATAAAACGGCAATTGTCCACATCTCCGAATTTATAGACAAGATTGGCAGGTAGCTGAATGTAATGCAATGTCAATGTTTCTGTAGTGTCTGCGAAACTATTTTGAATTTTATTGCCATTCATCTTATATTTCAGACCGGGCTGTAAAGACATATGACTGCTTAATGGCACATCTGCGATAGCACCTATATGAAATACGTTCCTGTATAAGTTAGGCGTATTGTTGCGATATAGACCACTCATGTTCACACCACCTTCAGGGCCAAAACGTACACTGCGTTTTTTTGAAACGTTGCCGTAAAATACTTTTGGCGATTCATAGACAACAGCCTGAGGCTCAGCAACAACAGGTTCCGGTATATTAGCAGGCTGAGCGCCGATAACCGTTTGTGTATTTGACGCATATACCTGCTCGCCGGTAGTAGCAGATTGTACAAAAGCAGGCTCTGCCAGTGCAATAGTTGCAGTGTGACGGTGCCTCCTTGTTTTAGTTGACCGAGTTTCTGTTCCAGGTTCGCTAACATTTTCTGTGAGTACATTGTCAACAGGAACGGCTTCCGGCGCTTGTATTAGTGGTGCCGTGGCGAGTGGTTCAATAATTTCATTGTCGCTGTTCTTGTTGTTCTGGTAGATCAGTGTTCCTGCACCTATAGCCAGTAATAGTAAAATTCCAATTATTAAGTATCTCTTTTTCATAAACCGATTTTTCAAATTCACAATATCTTTTTCGGTTAGCGTAGATAAAGAACTATGCCATGAAAGTATTGTGGCTATCGGCTGAAAGCCTTATCAGTAAAGGAAAAAACAGGTATTATGGCATTGCATAATGGATAATAAAAACGCATTCACAAAGCTATAACAGGAAGCAGACTATTAAGTATGAGCAGCAACATTGCTAGTAAAACGTGATCTCACGTTTAGTGATTGTACGTGCTTCCTCATTTTTATAAGTGGTTCGTTGCAGCCAGTTACCGTGACGGTCGTGATGTTTGTAATCAAAAGTAGTTTCGAATTTCAGTTTTATGTGCGAATCGAACTCTCTGAAACTGATCTCGTTACCATGATCATCATACTTATAGTTGGTCTTGAGAAAGAGTATGCCAAATTCGTTGAAGCTGTCCTTGGTAGTGCAATTGCCTTTGCGGTCATAAGTGTAGGCCACTCTGTAGAATAATGTCCCTGATCCGTCAAATGTGCTGTCCTCTGTTTTGTATCCCTTTTCATTATACTTGCATGTGACGCGGACATTAAGCGATCCGTTAGCCAGGTATCTCTTCTCTTCGATGAGTTTGCCACTATCATTATAAGTGCATTCTGAACGGGATATAACGGCACCTTCGGAAGAATAAATGATGTAGCCAAGCTGATTGCCCTGTTCATTATATTTTATGACCGTCTTGCTGCAAAGACTATCGCTTTTTGGCAGGTATTCGTATTCTGTGACCGACGATACCTTGCCTTTGATGTGCTGGCGCTCGAGGTCATTTTTTACCTGAGCTGTGACAAGCGTGGCGAAAAGCGAAAAAAGAAGCGTAAATAAAAGACTTTTCATAGGAACCGGTTTATGTTCCAAAATTGCACTATAATTTGAAATGGAAATGTTAATGTAGCTGTTGCAAAGCCTGTTCCAGCAAAGCCAGCATTTGTGGTATTTCCTCCTTAACGCAAGTGCCGACACTGAGCCTGTACCATGGTGAATGGTCGCCGGCACCAAAAGCATAGAATGGGACCAGCGCCAGTTGAGCCTTGCTGAGTATATATTCTGTGACGTCTTTCTGGTTATGAAGCAGCTTGTCGCCGGCATGTTTACCTGCGAGGTCGAGCTTTACAGTAAGATATATGGCAGCCTGTGGTGCAATACAATCAACGGAATACCCTTTTTCTTTCAGTGCTGTGAAGCCTTCGTAAATTGTTACCAGCCGTAACTGTATCTCTTTTTTGAAGTTGCTGAGGTATTGATCTATTTCATCGTTTTGCTGCAGAAACTCTGCTGTTGCCTTTTGCTCAGCCATAGGAGCCCATGCACCAATATGACTCAGTAACGCCCGCATTTTAGCAAGTACATTGGTAGGGCCGAGGGCCCAACCAACACGGACACCTGTGGCTGCAAATGTTTTGGAAATGCCGTCAATATATATACAGTATTCCTTCATTTCCGGGCGGATAGAAACCGGGTCGTTATGAACTATGCCGTTGTAGGTGAGCAATGAATACATCTGGTCGAACATCACATACAGCTTCTTTGTTTTGCCGGTCCTCTTTTTATTCTCTGCTATGACCAGGTCGCAGATACCTTCCATCGTTTCCCTGGACATGGTAGTGCCGGTAGGGTTTTGTGGAGTACACAAGCAAAGCAATGTAGCGCCTGCAATGTGCGGCTCTATGTCTGCCACTGTGGGCATGAAGTTATTCTCGGGGTGAGCATCTATAGTGCAGTGAATACCATGATTCATAGATGCGTAGTGGTTATTATTCCATGACGGAACTGCATAGATAACCTTATCATCTCTATCCACTATGGCTTTGAACAATGCATAGATCAATGGCCGCCCGCCAGATGCAATGAGTACCTCATCAGCATTATAATGAATGGATTCATATTTCGCTATAAATGAGGCTACTGCAGTACGTAATTCCTGCAGGCCATCGGCAGGGGGATAGTTAGTGTATTTCTTACGGTAGCAATCAATGATCTTTTCTTCAAGAAATGCAGGTATAGGGAATATTTCAGGATCGAAATCGCCGATGGTGTAGTTGTATATCTTCTCGCCTTGCCTGATGCGTTTGCTTATTTCATTACCCAGTTTTACGATCTCTGATCCTATCAGTGATTCAGCTAGTTGGCTTAAAGAACTCATTATTGTTAGTTTAAAGAATTAAAAATACACCACAGGTGGGGCGCAAAAATCCGAAAATTTATTGGTAACTGGTAAACCTGTTTATTTTATGGTATAGCGGGGTATCGCTGTTGCAATGCCTGGTGGCCTCTTTGCCGCAAACCAGTGGTGCGTACATTACCCGCCGCCGGCTGTTTTTGCCAGTTTGGGGCGATAATGCTACCCGGTGCCAGAGCCGACCATCATGCAGTACCATGTCTCCTTTTGAGGCAGTTATGCAGAATTCTCGTTCATCCTGGTTCTTGTCGAGCAAGTGCATCTTCCTTAAAAACATACCTGCAAGCCCGGAGCGATGTGAGCCAGGAATAATGCGTAGCCCCCCGTTGCTGATGCCAGAATCATCGAGGTAAAACCCAACATTGATCATTGGCAGCAACGGTTGTAATAACAACAATTCCCTGAGCCCGTCGGTGTGCCAGCCCATCTGGCGGTAGGTACTGCCCGGAGTATTGATGAAATAGTTGGTAACGAGGCCATCTTTCTCATCAAAGCCGAGCCGGCAATCGGGCCGGTTTGTCAGCGCTGCGAGGCTCGCTATGCCTTTGTTCATGAGCAGCGCTGCGATCTCTTTATTGAAAGCCGCGGTATGAGGCAGGCGCTGCACTATTGCCGCGCCGTACTCGTCCTGACCGTACCGGATAGGTATGCCGTTGATTTTCTCAGGTTGTGTTTTTAAGACCTGCTCATATACCTTAGACAGCATGGTCTCCAGTACTGATAATTCGTACCCGGTGAGGAGATGCCGGAAATGAATAAACCCATAATACTCATAGAACGCTTTTTGCTCTGCAGTGATGCAGCCGTCGAAAGTGAACTGATGAGTAATGGGGGTATTCATGCGGCAAAGTTACTTGCTATCCTTATTTGCCGTGCATTCCGGTAGCAGATATTTGTTATTGGAGGCGTGTTATCTTGCCTGAACCCGATATAGACGAGTATAAGGATGGGTTGCCTATATAAAATACATCGCCGCTGCCGGATATACGTACATTGAGGTTGTCGCTGACACGAACCCGGGTGGTGCCTGAGCCGCTTGTTTCTGTAGCTACATACTTTGCTGCCAGGCCGAGGAGGTCTATGCTGCCACTGCCGCTGATCTTCAGTGCTTCGTTATTTACACTGCCGTCATTTACGGCTATATTGCCTGACCCGCTGATATTGGCGGTAAGTGTTTCGGCAGTCAGCTTCTGAATGTTGATATTGCCAGAACCGTTGATCTTGAGGGTAATGTGCCCTGAAGTCATAGGCTGTAAGACGTGAATATTACCTGAACCATTGACGCCAAGACCGGATAAAGACGGAGCAGTGATATATACTACGATACGGTCGTGTTTCCAGATGTTCTTGTACTTTTCGAACTCCAGTTTCAGTTCGCCATTCACGATAGGCGTCTGTATGATGTCCTGTATGTTTTGCTGTGCCTGTATCTCTACACGGTAGAAGTTATCCTGGGTATAATAGACATCGGCAGAGAGGCCAAGATCTATAGATGAGAAACCGGAAAGGTTATATTCTTTGTTGATCACTGCGCCTTCACCTTTTATCTTGTGGCAGGACTGGAACAGGAATGCAGCTAATAAAGCGGTAGCTAAGAGGATGGTCTTTTTCATAATTGGTGTTTTGTGTTTGTTTCTTTAGGTATAGACAACTGTTGATCGCTTTACCCCTATGTGAATGAAAGATTTATTGAGTTTATATTAGAAATGGTATTGTATGCCGCACTGCATGCCGATGAACAGTTCGTGGCGGTAGCCATACCTGCTGGTAGCCCATACATTGTTATGGTCGAAGGCGGTAGATGTGCCGTAAGCAACCGAGTAGTTAAATGACGGACCTGCGAACAGCTCCCAGTTCCACATTCTCACAGATGGCAATAGCTTAATGGCGCTTTCCATCTCGGTGTTTCTCCTGAAGTCGGTATAAGAGGTAGTGGTGGCTTCCCCGTTGATCCTTACCATTCGGGAGATGCGGAAGTGTGTGCCGATACCTGCCTGTGACGCATAGATAGACCTGAACCTGGTGCCATTGAAACCGGCACCTACAATGCCATACAATACCCGGCCGCCGGACCGGAATGTGACGAAGGTGGTACCCTTAAGATCTGTCATGATACCGAAAGCTTTTTCTCCTTTTTTGATCAGGTTTATGAGTCCAATAGGGTAATCGCAGCTATCTGCTATGTTTATGAAGCCTGATATCTGTGCTCCCTTTACCTTGTGGGCTATATTGATGAATCCCGCTACCTGCGTGCCTTCTACATTATTGGCCACATTTGCGAATCCTGCTACCTGGGCACCTTGCGTATAATTGGCAATATTGATAAAGCCTGCTACCTGTGACTTATTGGTGTCGGAGAGGTTGATGAAGCCTGCGGCCTGTGAAGTAGCTGTGTTGGCTACATTGATAAAACCAGCTGCCTGCACCCCTGTTACATTATTGGTGACAATGTTAGCAAAACCTGCAGCCTGAACGCCTGTAACATCACCGGCGATGTTGATGAAACCCGCAGCCTGCATGCCTTTTACCTGATTGGCCGTATAGCTCATAAACCCTGATGCCTGCATACCTGTGGCCTTGTTGCCTATGATACTGACCATGCCGCTGCCTACAAAACCCCTCGCACTGTCCCTGATGATACTGGCTACGCCTGAAGCGCAGAATGCCTTTTCGCTATAGGAGAGGCCGGAGATAGCGTGGAGCGATACGCCATTGGTGTATTCTGCCGCATTGCCACCGTTAGAACTGATAGGGTATGCCAAACCTATATGGAGGTTGCTTTGGGGGTGTGTCTGGGCCAGGGTAGCGGTGCTGATGCACAGTGCTAAGAGTAGTGAGCCTGTAGTCTTCTTTGTCATAATTATTGGTTGTTTGCAAGTATGACAACTGAAGAATAACTTACCCCTATGCGGCACTAAAAAATATGGAAACCCACCTGCCAGCCAGCCCATGCCGCACCATTAAACGGGAGCGGAAAGGTGTGCAGGGCAGTGCCAGGAATGCCGGGTAGATAGCCGGTAGCGGCAGGC
>CAYZKL010000104.1:10631-10948 GCA_964478855.1 uncultured Flavipsychrobacter sp. | reverse complement strand
AGATAATGGCGACTACTACCTCGCCATGGGCCTTACCGCGGAGCAGGTAGCCAATGACTATAATATTTCGCGTGAAGACCAGGATGCTTTTGCACTCCAATCTCACCAGCGGGCATTGAACGCCATCAGCCAGGGATACTTCCGCAATAGTATTCTTCCCATAAAAGTGAAAGAGGTTTATGTGAATGAAAAGAACAAACGTGCCGAAAGGGAAGTGATCGTTGATACAGATGAAGGCCCTCGTGCTGATACTTCAGTTGCCGCACTGGCTAAGCTACCGGCCGTTTTCGCGCAGGGTGGCTCTGTAACCGCAGGCA
>CAYZKL010000104.1:5729-10621 GCA_964478855.1 uncultured Flavipsychrobacter sp. | reverse complement strand
TTCACAAACTTCCGATGGAGCAGCGTTTACCATTGTCATGAGCGACCGCCTGGCCAACCGGCTGAACATCCGCCCGCTCGGCAGGCTGGTCAATTGCGCCAGTGCAGGTGTAGATCCACGTGTTATGGGTATAGGCCCGATCAAGGCGATACCCAAGGTATTGCAGCAGGCCGATATGACGCTGAACGATATTGACCTCATAGAGCTCAACGAGGCTTTTGCTTCTCAGTCACTCGCAGTTATCCGTACGCTAGGCCTGGATTCCGAAAAAGTAAACATCAATGGCGGAGCTATCTCGCTGGGGCATCCATTGGGTTGCACAGGAGCCAAGTTGACCATACAGATACTTGATGACCTTAAACGGCTCAATAAAAAATATGGCATAGTTACAGCCTGCATCGGCGGAGGCCAGGGTATTGCGGGTATTATAGAGCGGTGCTGATAAGGGATTGATTACTTCCCGTTAGTTCTTGGTGGAAACGTAATGGTACCATAAAGGGGCACCATTTTATCTATTCCTTTTGTGCTCTTGCACAAATATCCGGGACTTCCTGCCATCGAACAGGACAGCCTCATCATCATCCCTGATCTTATTCAGTCTTGATGTTAGGAAGGGGTTGCGTTCATCAATGTTCACGATCACCTTGCCGTCTTTTAGTTTAAAGTTGTAATACCTTTTTATTTCGGTTGCTTTTGCTACATATACTTTCTTTGCCCTGTAATACTGATTGTTGGCGCTTATGTCTATCCTATATGCACCGGCAGGTATTAACGTTGAATTGTATAGCCCATTCTCATCAGTAACAATATCCAGTTCATCTACTATGCGCCCCATCATCATTACGGCCTGAGCTCTTGCACCAGAACTGCACACTAATAAAAAAGCTAAAATTAATAGGCCCCTCACGTTGAATGATTTAATTTTTTAAAGTTAATACAATAAATTATTTACCACAAAAAAGACTTAATCAGTAATATTGCCATTCAATTTCTTTTATACAACCCCGGAAACATACTACATGAAGAATGAGATTCTGAAGGCAGCAAATCTTTATGACGAAGGTTTCAAACAAGTGCAGGAAAGAAAGAAGCAATGGTTGGATAAATACAAAGAGCTACGCGATCACCTGAAGGAGATAGCTACGTTCCTCAATGATAATGCAGGGTACCCCCAGGGCTTTTTTGTAGATACACTGCACGCTTATAATAAGACAATGAACGGCACTTGCCATGATCTGCCATCCGTTACCTTCCGTTCCGGAGACATGTCTATGCTGGTAGCTTTTCGAAACAGTGTAGGCGAGAAAAAAGAATTTGAAGAAGAAGGCTTCAGGATCTTTTTTAACCCTACGGTCAATGGCCAGCTTTTGATCATGTTGCAGCCTCACAGCAGCGACCTCAATGATGAACCGCCAAAGCTCATCACACTGGCTGTCATTGACCAGCCTGCCGACCTTAAAATGGATATGGTGGACCTGGTGATTGTCAAAGGTATCCAGATCGCTTTTACCACTAGTTTCACAAGCAGTCCCGACGTTGACGATGTTGAAAGTGAAGTACCTAAACCACGTAACCCTATAGGCTTCAAGCGCTATGAGACAACAGAGAAAGTTAAATAAAACACATTGCGCTTTATTATGCCTGCTGTTGTTTGCCGCATGTAATAATGACAAAGCTCCGTCCTCCGATGCACCGGCAACGGCTGATGAGCCCGCCAATACATCATCTGTGCCTATAGCCATCCCTTACGATGTTGTTCGTGAATACCCGCACGACCCTGCGGCTTTCACAGAAGGGTTGGAATTCAGAGGTGGGATCCTGTATGAGAGTACCGGCCGGTATGGCACCTCAGACATTCGCAAAGTAGATCTGCAAACAGGCAAAGTATTGGCTGTGCATAAGATGGAAGCCAGGTATTTTGGCGAGGGTATGACCGTACTGAACAACAAAATATACCAACTAACTTATCGGGAAGGTAAAGGTTTTGTGTATAACATGAATACACTGAAAGAAGAACGGACTTTCACTTTCCCCGCTCCCGAAGGTTGGGGTATGACCAATAACGGTACGCATCTTATTTTCGATGATGGTACCAATATCCTGCACTTCCTCAATCCTGCTACGTTCACTGAAGTAAAACGCCTCGCGGTTACTGATGAACATGGACCTGTTAATGAACTGAATGAACCTGAACTGATAAAAGGCTTCATTTATGCCAACCAGTGGCAGACTGATTACATACTCAAGATAGATACAATTACCGGCCGTGTTATCGGCCGTGCAGACCTCAGCAGCCTTCGCGAGCGTGTAGGTATACCTCCGCTATCTGCCGACCCTAACGCCCCGGAAGTATTGAACGGTATCGCTTATGATGCAGCCACCAACCGTATTTTTGTCACCGGCAAAAACTGGCCTAAGCTCATAGAGATCAGACTGGATAACTAACCGCTCACGCTCTTATTCCGTGCTATTATATAATTGTCGCCATTCTGGAACGCCCGGCAACCCTTCGGTGGACGGGCGTTTTCATGGCTAGTAATGTCCTTGCGTTTTATCGCCGATCCATATCAGGATACAGTACAAAAAAAGATCCCTGCCGTCTGGCAGGGATCTCGATATTCATTTATATCAGGAATGTTATCTTATCAGCGTTACCTCACCTTTATGGATGATATTGTCACCATCTCCTCCCGGCCTTGCTACTATGATTACATAGAAGTAAGTGCCCAGATCCTGAGGTACTCCATTATAGGTACCATCCCATCCTTTCTTATAATCATTGGTATAGAACAATTTCTCACCCCATCTGTTGTACACGCTGAAGTCGATCATACGCTGATACCTTGTACCTACCGGACGGAACACATCGTTGATACCGTCACCGTTCGGCGTAAAGCCTGACGGTATTGATTCCTGCATTGTGCTGTCTATATGTATCAGTACGAATGCTGAGTCAAGACAACCATTCAGATCATAGCCATAAACCGTATAGAGTGTAGTATTGGTTGGTGTAGCTATAGGGTTACTGATATTCGGGTTATCAAGGCTACCGTCATTTGGTATCCACCTGTATATGACTTCACTGTCAGCATTCAACTGTATGCTGCTACCGTATGGTATCGTTGCTTCAGCACTTACATTCTGCAGTTTCACACCTAGTATAGAATTCATGCGGAATGTATCTGTCATAGGGCAACCAAAGCGAGCAGAAGATACCGTTAAGGTATATGTATTCAGACCAACTCCGAAGAAATCAGGCTCCTGAAGCGTAGTGTCATTTAGATGTGTAGAAGGAGTCCAGTTAAACACATAGTCACTAAGGTAAATTGCAGGATCAAGTGATATCTTATTCTTGAATGGGAACGGCTGGCTTACGCAAAGCATTGTGTCATCAAGCATATCTATACCAAACTGTAGTACATACATATCTTGAGAAACAGAGTCGATGCATGAGATAGAATCAGTAACGACAAGTGTAACATGATACCTGCCCGGTGCTGCATAGCTGTGAGTTGGCGAGAAGTTAGATGCGTCCAGAACACCATCTCCGAAATCCCATGCGAAAGCAGGTGGTGCATATTGACCAGCAGCTTGTATGCTTGCCCAAGATGTATTGTCAAACAATGTACTGTTACCGGCAAAACAAATAGTATCTGCTGGCAATGGTTTGAATATAGCATGAACCTCATGTCTGGTATCTATCACCTTCGTGATACTGTCTTTACAATGTGGATTGGAAACTACAAGGGTTACATTATAAAGCCCGCGTGGTGCATAAACATGATTTGGCGGATTACGTAATATACTGATTGGCGACCCGTCACCAAAGTTCCATGCATAAGCGTTAGCATTGAACGTTGTATTCACAAAAGACACAGTGTCATATAAGCAACCAAAATTATAACTGATCGTATAGTCTGGCTCTACCCCTGGCCATATACTAATACTGGCCGTATTCTTACAACCATATACGGTTGTACCCAGTACCGTAAATGTACCACCGTCTGTTGAATCAAAAGGATAGATCGTAGGGAATTGAAGAGTGGATGTAAATCCGCTAGGTCCTGTCCAGTAGAATGTTTCTCCGACTGAATCAGGGGTTACACCCAATTTCAATGTATCAACAAGTGGTCCGCAATTTACCTGGTTGCTCGCAAGATTCAGAACCGGTAATGGATGTATCAATACGCGTACACTATCAGTGTCATTCTGAATACCTACTGTCTTTACAACATAATACATACCTGTATCTGTATAATCTGCAGGAGCAATTACCGGATTATGCAATGTGCTTGTAAAACCTCCTGGCCCCCACCACAAATAAGTTGCAGCAAGTGAATCTCCGGTATGACCCAACATAATAGCATCTCCGAAACATGGATAGTTTGTTGTTGCAAAATGGCATGGATAAACGGTCAGATAGAAAATCCTGTGATTACATGAGTACATATTGCTTGCACTGTCTGTACCTGTTATGGTATAAGTAATTATTGGAGGAAGACCGGTAAGGCTGATCGTAACGTGTGTGCCTGTAGATGCAGATAATGCTGTAGAAGGAGACCATGTCCAGTCACTCCATGTCCAGCATTTGTCCTCTGCATTGATTATATCTACATCAACTGAACCCATACCCGGATGATCACATGCCTTAAATGTATCAAAGGTTGGTGCAGGTGCAGGGCCAACCGGAGGTGCATAGATACCATCAACTACCAGGCCGGGTTCTGGGAATGCACTATCAATTCCGTTAACGCCGTTAAATATATAAGCATAAGAAACAACAGCACTGTCTCCGGCGGCTAAAGTACCAAGGTTGTAAACAAGCGCAATACCTATATCACCCGGGTCATTAACACCCACAGCATAAGATGCAGGAGTATAGGTTTGGTTCC
>CAYZKL010000104.1:0-5719 GCA_964478855.1 uncultured Flavipsychrobacter sp. | reverse complement strand
CATAAGGCACTGATATCCTGAGTTACAGTCAATGGCCATTCATTATAAACACAACATACTGCACGACAATCTTTTGTACCAAGTCCCATAGTTGGAAGAGTAGAGCTGGCACCAGTACCTGTTACTTCTACCCTGTGATCAACATCATTTTGAAAGTTCACCATATTATTTGTGAAAAATCCACCACCCGGCCATGTTACATCATTATCAGGATCACATGATCTCATGTAGTAAATGTTAGATACAGGACCTGCTGAAGTATTCCAGAAATAAGTAGTTACAACAACCCATGAGGCTAGTGTATCTACCCTTGTTTCTTGCCTCATAGCCAGGCCGGTTGCGGTACCTGTCCAGGTACTGGTAAGTCTGCCAAGTGAGTTATTATATCCGGTCATACTTCCGGTCAAACCGGCACCGGTTCCACCCGCGGTATATCCACCAGGCCAGAATGCCTGGTTTCTGCCGGTACCTATCTGTAATTCCCATCCTTCGAATGGATAACCGGGATAGGTATAATCGCCCATGAATACAGGTGCACCTACGCACCAGCCATCATGACCATAATCGTATGTTTCTGCAAGGTTAGCACCTGTTGATGGGCATCCGGCTCCACCAAGATGCTGATGATAACCGGCTGGTATCGCTGTTACGTTGGTACCAAATGCAGCGTTTGGCATACAGCCTATCTCAAGCCATTGGCCTTGCAGGTAAACCTCCACGTTAGGGGCTGTACCTACCATCTGTGCAAATGACACATTTGCCAGTACTGTTAAAATTAATGTAAGGGAAAGTAACCGATTACGCATATGTATATCAAGTTTAAAAACTCAGGTTAAATATAAGTCGCTTTTTTTTATTATCATAAAAAATGTTTTTTTTCATATATTCATGGCTTTTAAAACCCAATAAATCAGAAATAGAACACCTTTCGGACTATACAGACAGAAATTCTACGTCATAGGTTGGTTGAAAAGATAGATTTTTTATAAAATAACTTGTATTTAATCAAAAATTAAAGGCCGCATCGTTTTTTACAACATGATGCGGCCTCAAATTTATTAAATAAAAATGTGTAAGTCGACTTACCAAACCCTTGCGCGCTCATTTTCAGGGCGGTAAGCTTTGTCAGTAGGTTTAATGTCGAAAGCCTTGTACCATGCCTCCATATTACTCAATGGAACGTTACAACGCAACTCACTTGGTGAGTGAGGGTCAGTTTTAAGACGTGAAGCCATCTCTTCTGGCTTTGTGTTTGCACGCCATACCTGTGCCCAACTAAGGAAGAAGCGCTGATCTGGTGTAAAACCATCAATTTTCTCATTGCCTTTACCTTGTTTGGTCTTTTTGAATGCCTCATATGCAATATTCAATCCACCAAGGTCAGCCAGGTTCTCACCTTCTGTCAGGTGTCCGTTTGCGTGCTGGCTGTCTATCACTATGATCTTGTCAAACTGATCAACCACTACATTAGCCTTTAAAGTAAAGTTTGTAGAATCAGCTGATGTCCACCAGTTGCTCAGGTTACCTTCTGCATTATACAGGCGGCCCTGGTCATCAAATCCGTGAGTGATCTCATGGCCTATTACTGCACCTATACCACCATAGTTTACTGCATCATCTGCATTTTCGTCAAAGAATGGATATTGCAATATACCTGCAGGGAACACGATCTCATTGAACGCAGGATTATAATATGCATTAACAGTTGGAGGAGTCATACCCCACTCTGTGCGGTCCACCGGTTTACCCAGTTTCGCCAGTTCATAGTTATATGCCCATTGGCTTGATGCGATAACGTTCTTGGCATAGTCTGTTCCGCTGATGGTCAGTTTGCTATAATCTTTCCACTTATCAGCATAACCTATTTTTTTCATGATACCATTAAGCTTGGTCATAGCTTTCTGCTTGGTCTCAGCACTCATCCAGTCCAGTTTCTGAATACGCTCTCCGTAGGTCACCTGAAGGTTGTTCACCAGGTCTTGCATTCTTTTCCTTGCTTCAGGCTTAAAGTGTTTTGCTACATATAGCTGGCCCAGCAGGTCACCTACTGATCCGTCTACTTCTCTCATTACACGTTTCCAGCGTGGTTGTTGTTCTGCCTGTCCACGCATTGTCCTGCCATAAAAATTGAAACGGGTAGTATCAAAATCTGCGCTCAGGTAACTTGCCATATCATTCACCAGGTGAAACTTCAGGTACTTCTTCCACGTTTCTATTGGTGTTGCTTTCAACTGTTTAGAAACTTCTGCAAAGAACTTAGGCATACCTACTATCATAGAGTCTTCGCCGGTTACTTTCAGGTTGGTCAGCAGTACTTTCCAGTCCAGGCCCGGTGTCAGCTTACCTATAGTTGCTGTGCTGTGCTTATTGTACGGTTTGTATGGGTCCCTCATATCCACACGGGTCATAGAAGCGCTTGCCAGCGCCATTTCCAGATTGTAGATATCATTAGCATCTTTCTTAGCAGTGATGCTGTCATCACCCATCAGCATCAGCATCTTAGGAATGTACTTCTTATATGCTTCGCGTATTTTGGCAGTACGCTCATCTTTGTCATAATAATACTCTCTGCCCGGCATACCCAATCCACCCTGGCCAAACTGGCATATCTCCTTCGTTACATTCTTATCATCAGGCGATATACCAAAGCTGAACAACTGGCCCATACCAAACGTATGCTCTACAGCTATCTCATTGATCAGGTCGTTAGCATCTTTAATGTTATTGATACGCTGCATGATCTCATAAAGCGGCATGATGCCTACCTTATTGATCGTAACGCTATCCATGCCTGAGCGGTAGTAGTCTCCTACCTTCTGCACCGCACTACCAGCCTGAGCATTGGTTATAGCTGCAGCCGAATCAAGCAACTCATGCAGTTTATTATAGTTATTCTGAACCAGCAGGTCAAAACTGCCCCACCTCGTCTCCGTAGATGGTACAGGGTTGTTTTTCAGCCAGTTACCACCTGCATACAGGAAGAAGTTGTCTCCCGGGTGCACGGTCGTATCCATGTTTGCCGGATCAAGTGCCTTAAATGCGGGTGCTTCCGATTTTTGGGCCGTGCCGTTATTGCCCGACTGGCACGATGCCAGCGCAACTATTGCAGCGCCTGCCAGGAGTGTTTGTTTCAGATACATAAATATTACGTTTGTTATTTAGGCTGCAAAAATACAACAAACACATTAGCATCCATAATCATTACTATCGTGAAAATTAGGGGGATATTTACCCGATAGCTCTAATTCACAAAAACCAACTTTTACGTACCTTCACAAAAACACACACCATGTCACTCATCATCACCGCTACAGATTTCTCAGAAGTAGCCAAGAACGCAGTAAACTATGCCTGCAGCCTGGCTGCCGCACAAAAGGCACAGGTTGTGGTCATACACTCCTTTTCGTTCCCCGTTATGCTCACTGATGTACCCATGCCTGCCGCCCTGATGAATGATACGCAGCACGATGCAGAGAACAACATGGCGCACCTGGTACAGAAGCTGCAGGCTGCATATCCCGGCACCCGCATAGATGGCAAGGTGATATACGGAGACATCATTGATACTATTGAGGAATATGCCGCAGACACGCGCAAACCATGGATGATAGTGATAGGAAACAGCATTACCGGCGATGCACCTACCTGGCCCGACAGCACCCTGCTTGACGCATTCAAGGAGCTGAAGTACCCTGTACTGGCAGTACCTCCGGGCATAACTTACAATGGCGTAGAAAAGATATGCCTCGCATTCGACAACAAGCACACCGGCAACGAGGCCGCGCTGGGCCAGCTATCAGGTATATCTGAGCGACTCTCTGCGGAACTGCATGTACTCAATGTGCAGAACAATACAGAGATCACTGACAAGAACCCCGATATTGATGAACATGCAAAAGAGCTACTTGCAGGCGCAAACCCGCAATACCACATACTGTTCGATGAAACTGATATTGACGAAAGGATACAGTCATTCAACAAAGAGAACAACATAACATGGCTGGCTATGATACGCAGGCACCACTCATTCTTCGAGGGGCTGTTTCACAAGAGCCATACCAAGGCTATAGCACATCATGCACAGCTACCTATACTGGTGCTGCACGACAAATAAATAAACAAGTTGGGAACTATTTAGAAAGGGGGACGTAAGTCGCCCTTTTTTCTTTACGGAGCTTCACCAGGTAGCGAACTCCTTTATACGAAGCTTCTACAGCCTTCCATTTCAGGTAGCTAAGGAGCAACTCCTTGCCTATACGAAAGAACACCGATCTGCCCGGTTTCTTATCATCGGCATCTTTCAGCTTATCTTTTTTTTTAAACAACCTGTCTTTGGCGAGGCCAATCAGCATACCCACTATCGGGTTCGATACAGGCAGCAGGTTCATTACAGTACCCATCAGGTCAAAGCCACCACCGCCTTCATCATCATCACCCTTCTTACCCTTGCCCAACAGGCCATCCAGCGACAGCAGGTCTTCTTTATCCAATTGCTTTTTCTGCTTCAGCACCAGCTTCTGCTCGCGCTCAAGATCCCTTATACTCCGCAATTTTTTAGGATAAAATGCCATCTCGGTTTTACTTATTTTATTAACACTATCTCGTCAAACGATCATCTATCAAAATGAGTGCATCAGCTAATCAGCTGATTCATCATCACCTTCTTCACCATCATCGGTCATAGACGCTATTACGCCACCGGCAAAGAAACCGGTCACTTTCTTGCGCATGGCCAGGAAGATGACCAGCAGCAATATGTACACACCCATAGTGATGAAGTAAGCTGCAGACCTCATCATTCCCGCATCTACCAGTGCCTCCGATATTCCCATACCCAGGAAGATAACAATGGCAAACACTATGAATAAGGCGATGAAGCCAAATAATAAATAACTCACTACACCTGCGGTCTTGCCTATAACGTTGAGTTTGATCAACTTTACATTCACCTCGATGTACTGAGTTATTTTGTCCTTGATCTGGCTGAAGATTCCCATCAGATAGTTTTATGCCTGGTTAGTTTGCTTTGATTATGAATGGTAGATCTCTTCTTCAAGGTCCATTGTCTTTTTAGCGAACTTCTCCTTCAGACCGCTAAGACCTTTCTTCAGCTTTTCCATGTCTTCTTTGCGTGTGTCCTTGTCTGTTGCCAGTACATAACCTATTGCAACTCCTGCGGCTGCACCTACCAGTAGCGCTGCTACGGTATTTCCTAATTTTGCCATACAATTTAAAATTTAAACGATTTATAAATATGCTATTCTTACCTCTATTCTATAAATATCATGCCAAAATTACACCTTATCACTATCAATCCAGCTGATATATATCATTATTAACAAATTATATAGCTTGATGCTATGCTGTATCTCCCTTACACCTTATCCCTCCCGGACTTACACCTTACCCCTTACACCTTACCCCTACTTAGCATAATACTTATTCGCCAGTATGTACTCCTCCACCTCTTCCGGTACCATATACTTAATTGATTTTTTGTCCTTTATCTGCCGCCTTATGAAGGTAGATGAGATGTGCAGCAGCGGGGCATCCAGTATCGTTACTTTGGCGCCATAGGTATCTGTTATGTCAAAACCCGGCCGGTTATACACTACAAAGGAATACTGTGCTACCAGTTGTTCAAAGTTCTTCCACCTGTGCAGGTTCTGAAAACTATCTGCACCCATGATCACCGAGAACTGCTCCAGCGGGAACTTCT
>CAYZKL010000103.1:2105-11170 GCA_964478855.1 uncultured Flavipsychrobacter sp. | reverse complement strand
TACGTTGCTTATCACAGATCACCATATCGGCCTCAAAATACTTGGCAACTTCACCTACCCTGTTCGTACTACCTACATCGGGGGCCGCAAAGATAAGGTTTTCTATCTTTAGTTTATCAATATATGGTATAAAAATAGCACAAGAATCCAGGTGATCCACAGGTATATCAAAAAAACCTTGTATCTGTGGTGCGTGCAGGTCCATCGTCATTACACGGTTAGCACCGGCTTTAGCCAGTATATTAGCCACCAGTTTAGAGGCAATAGCTACACGGGGCTTGTCTTTCCTGTCCTGGCGGGCATACCCAAAGTAGGGTATAACTGCCGTTATATACCCGGCAGATGCACGGCGGGCTGCATCGATCATCATCAGCAGTTCCATCAGGTTGTCTGACGGAGCGTATGTTGACTGCACAAGGAAAACATAGTCGCCACGTATCGATTCATTGAAAACAGGCTGGAATTCACCATCGCTGAATTTCTGAATAGATAACGCGCCAAGCGGTTTTCCGAAGTTTTTTGCGATTTGTTCTGCAAGGAAATGCGAGGCATTACCTGAAAATACTTTTACTGAAGAATCCATAGACATGTAATGGATGGCAAAAGTAAGTAAAGCAATCCTTTATCTTAGAGGTATTTTTCCACAATTTCCATTTAGTTTCCGGCATATTGCTGCAGCCGTTATGTGTTACTGCTTAATCGTTAGCCGGCTCTGCATCTTCGGGGTGAAAATGTGCCCACACTATCCGGGCTTTTGACGCACCTATCACTTTTGTAAGTTCTCTTTCGGTGAGCGTACTGATGTTTTTAACCGACCGGAACTCTTCCAATTCATTCTTGAAGGTACCCTTACTACGCACCTGCCTGTGAAAGGTTATGCCGAAACGGTGTACTTCATCCCTTATCCGCCTGATCAGCAGGTGAGCCGGGGCATCATAGGGTAGTTGTATCGGTTCGGTGTCTCCGGGAAAGAAGATGGACTCTTCGCGTTTTGCAAGGCCTATTATGGTTATCCTGCCGGTTATCCCCAGTTTTTCTATGCTTTCCAGTGCTGCACCCAGTTGCCCCTTGCCTCCGTCTATGATCACCAGTTGCGGCAGCTGCGCTTTTTCCTCTATCAGTCGTTTATACCGGCGATACACCACTTCCGACATTGAAGCAAAGTCGTTGATGCCCTCAACAGTTTTTATATGAAAGTGCCTGTATTCCTTCTTCGATATGCACCGGCATTTTATTCATGGACAGCGCTTCCTGCAGTTCCTCCAGCAGCAGCATATTCTGCTCTTTTGCTGTAGCGCCCAGCAGCAAGGTTTCTTTCTTCCTCATCTCGTGCATAAAGATGTCGGCGTTCTTTATGCTCAGATCCAGCAGTTGTTTTTTATCTCCGGCCTTGGGTACCGTTACTTTTATCGACTCATCTGATACGATCACAGGTATAGGCACAATAACTTCCGTGGCTATGCTCTGATGTTTCTCTCTAAGGTTATCCAGTGCCAGTGATAATACATCTGTATCTTCTTCTTCCAGTTTCTTTACTATCTGTATGGTGTTAGAGTGTATGATGCTGCCATTGGTCACCATCATGTAGTTTACATAATAGTGGTTGTCGTCTGCCAGCAGGCAGGCAACATCTACATTTTCCAGTTTCGGGTTTACTATTATAGAGCGGCTTTGGTAGTTGGCCAGTGACTCTATTTTCTTTTTAAGTATCTGTGCTTTCTCGAATTGCAGGTTAGTGGCATATCCTGTCATCTCAGTTTTCAGGTCACGGATCACCGCACCGATATTGCCTTTCAGTACATGGCGCACACTTTGCAGGTTTTCCCTGTAGTTGGCCTCATCCTGCAGCCCTTCGCATGGGCCTTTACAATTACCCAGGTGGTATTCCAGGCACACTTTATACTTGCCTTTTTTTATGTTAGCCTCAGACAGGTTCAGGCTACAGGTTCTTATAGGTATGTTCTGCCGTATCAGTTCCAGCAATTCTTTTACCCTTGCTACGCCGGTGAATGGCCCTATATACTCCGATCCGTCCCTGATCACTTTCCGGGTAAAGAACACCCTGGGGAAAGGCTCATTTTTAATGACGATGAAAGGGTAGGTCTTATCGTCCTTAAGTACAATGTTGAATTTGGGCTGGTAGTGTTTTATCAGTGAGTTTTCCAGCAGGAAGGCATCATGCTCGCTATTGGTTACCGTAAAGTCTATGGCATGTATCAGCGATACCAGTTTCCGGGTCTTGAAATTATCTATGGACTTATTGAAGTAAGAACTTACCCGTTTGCGCAGGTCTTTTGCCTTGCCTACATACAGTAGTTCCTTTTCGCTGTCATAGTATTTGTAGCATCCCGGCTGGTGAGGTATGGATTGTATTATTTTACTGAATTCATCCCTGTTCATATCTGCTATCTCATGAAATCGTACTGCACAACAGTAAATTCTTTGCTGCCGATCATCGGCTTGTAGTCGGTTTGTATCTGTATTGTCTTCAGTGGGTTATAGTACAGTTTCTGTATCGTATTTCCCCAGATGGTCTTCTTACTGGTTTCTATATAAATGCCTTTTACCTTAGCATTTTCCTGGCTGATGGTGATCAACAGTTTTTGGGTGAACAGTTCTTCGTCTTCTGCTTCGTAAAAAAAGTTGTGTGTATCGTCAGCATTATCGTCAAACTGGGTGAACTTATACTTGCCCAGAAACTTGCGGTCACTTATCTCTGTTTCATGGAAAACCTTAAAGATATTACCCCAGTTCAGTGTGTCTGATGTAGTATAGCTGCTATCGGTTTTGTTATCCTTTCTTACCGTTTTTATGATGGTAAATCCTTCGCCGTGAAAGGTGTTCCATTCGTCACGGATAAACTGGTCAATGGAAAAGTAATTACCCTTGATATCTGAAAAGTCTTCTTTTTCCTTCTTGTCCTTGCACGACGAAAACAATATTGCAAATACTGCAATCAATACAACCGGGTATTTTAAATATTGCTTCAAAAACTATGTAGTTAAAGATGAATTTGCTGGTTATTATCCGAATGCCTGTTCTAATAATTGCTGTTGTTCTATAGCGTGCTTTTTGGCAAATCCTGTAGCGGTAGATGCACTTGCGGGCCTGCTCAGGTATTTCATCGCAAAGCCATCGAGTGTCATGCTCAGGAAGAATAAAGCGCCCATGTTACGTGGCTCTTCCTGTACCCATGTCCATTCTGCCTTTTTGTATTTATCGCGTAGTGCATTCAGTTGTTGTACAGGTGTAGGGTATATCTGTTCCAGGCGCACTATGGCCACATCGTCACGTTTGTCAGCCAGCTGTTTCTCACTCAGGTCGAAATACATTTTACCGCTGCAAAGCAATACTTTCTTCACTTTAGCTGCGCTCTTTACATTCGGATCATCTATCACTTCCTGGAATCCGCCCTTGGTGAACTCGCTCATTGCTGAGTAAGACCTTACATGGCGCAGGTTTGCCTTAGGTGAGAAGTTGATCAGTGGTTTCCTGAACTGCCAGCTTAGCTGCCTGCGCAATGCATGGAAGAAGTTTGCAGAGGTAGTGATGTTGGTAACCACCATATTATTCTCCGCACACATCAGCAGGAAACGTTCCAGCCTAGCGCTTGAGTGCTCCGGTCCGCCACCCTCATAACCATGAGGTAACAGCATTACCAGGCCGTTCATACAGGCCCATTTTTGCTCACCACCGGCAATGTACTGATCTATTATGGTCTGGGCGCCGTTGGCAAAGTCGCCATACTGTGCTTCCCATATTACCAGGTTATTAGGGTTGGCCATTGCATAGCCATATTCAAAACCAAGTACCGCAAATTCACTGAGGAGCGAGTTGTAGATAAATGATTTACCCTGCTTATCAGAAATACGGCTCAACCTGTTATACGATTCGTTAGTGTTCTGATCATAGATAACGGCATGCCTGTGAGAGAACGTACCACGTTTCACATCTTCACCGCTCAGGCGCACCTCATTGCCCGAAGCCAGCAGGCTTGCGTAAGCAAGTAATTCACCCGTAGCCCAGTCAGCTTTGCCCTCAGCTTCAAACAGTTTTATCTTATCGTGCAATAGCTTTTCTACTTTCTTCAGCGGACTGAAACCTTCCGGCCACTGCATCAGTGCATTGAAGTATGCCTTGAAGTCGGCTTCTTTGATACTGGTATCAGGTGATTTGTCGAAGTCTGCATTCTGTGCCTTACGTAGTTCCTTCCACCATAGTTCAGGCTTCTGGTATACATAGGGCAGGGGTTTCTGCTTCACCTCATCAAGGCGTTGCTGCAGTTCATCCCAGAATCTCTTCTCCATATCCTTGGCCATGTCCTGAGCATCGGCTTCGCCATGTTCCAGCAGGTATTGGGTAT
Source organism: uncultured Flavipsychrobacter sp. (assembly GCA_964478855.1). Lineage (GTDB taxonomy): Bacteria > Bacteroidota > Bacteroidia > Chitinophagales > Chitinophagaceae > Nemorincola. Next base: position 6,807 of record CAYZKL010000103.1, on the reverse strand, counting down.
ATACTTCCCTTGGATTCTGGTGTTTTTCTATCAGTGCGTACAACTGTGGCTGGGTAAACTTAGGTTCATCACCTTCATTATGCCCATGCTTACGGTAGCACACCATGTCTATGAATATATCTTCATTGAATTTTTGCCTGTAGGCTACGGCCAGTATGGCGCATTTTACCACAGCTTCCGCATCATCACCGTTCACATGCAATACTGGTGCCTGTACCATAGAGGCTAAGCTGGTGCAATAGTCTGATGAACGTGCATCATCGAAGTCTGTAGTGAAGCCAATCTGGTTGTTGATCACATAATGAATGGTACCGCCGGTATAGTATCCCGCCAGTTTCGACATCTGCAGCAGTTCATAGCCTACTCCCTGGCCTGCAACAGCCGCATCTCCATGTATCAGTATAGGCAATACTTTGTGGTACTCCCTGTTATACAGCGTATCTGCCTTAGCCCTTGCAAAACCTTCTACAACCGGGTTTACTGCTTCCAGGTGCGATGGGTTTGGTGTCAACTGTACGTTTATTTCTTTTCCTTTCGGTGTTACAATATTCGACTGGAAGCCAAGGTGATATTTTACGTCACCGCTACCCATGGTCATATCCTCCGGCATGTTGCCTTCAAATTCCGAGAACACCTGTTCGTAGGTCTTCTTCAGGGTATTGGTAAGTATGTTCAGCCTGCCACGGTGTGCCATGCCTATTACTACTTCTTTCACATCAGCATCTGCTGCATCATTTATAATAGTATCCAGTGCAGCGATCGTTGCTTCTCCACCTTCCAGGCCAAAACGTTTCTGGCCAATGAATTTAGTATTCAGGAATTTTTCGAAGATCACACCTTCATTCAGCTTTTCCAGTATGCGCTTGCGCTCAGTAATGGAAAATGGCTTTTTCATCAGGTCTTCGTAATTGCTCATTACCCAATGGCACTTTTCGGTATCATTGATGTAAGTGAACTCTATACCTATGTTCCCTGTATATAATCTCTTTAATTCGGCAATTATATCCTTCAGCGGAGCGTTGGGCATACCCATGTACTTGCCCGCATAGAATGTAGTGCTCATGTCGGCTTCAGTAAGGTTGAAGCGTTCCAGGTCCAGTTGTGCATGACGGTTCTTACGTGCACGTATAGGATTGGTGGTAGAGGCAAGATGTCCCCTTTTTCTGTACGAGCGTATCATTTCAAATACGCCTACTTCTTTTGTCAGCTTATCGGCGCTTACAGGTGTTTTATCCCCCGCGGTTGCAGTTGCTCCATTTCCGTTCGATTTTGACAATGCAAAATCAAAACCCTCAAAAAACATTTTCCATTCAGGGTCAACTGTGGTGGAATCTTTGACAAATTCGTTATAGAGCGACTCTATATAAGCAGGGGTTGGACCTGTCACGTAAGAAAAATCTTTCATCGGGGTGTAAAATTAATAGAATTACCGCAAAAACAGCTATTGATGTTCATCAATATTTGCCCTAAATATAAACAGCCTTTCACGTATATGAAAGGCTGTTTACACTAAAAAGCACAATTGACTACAAGCCCTTGACAACTACGTCATCAAATTCTACCATTTCAGAATTCTCTATATATAGCTTGATCGATGTGTTTTCCGGTATTGTTACCTCTTTCTTATACAGCATGTTGCCATTTGCATAAAATGCCGCTTTCCCGTCTTTATACTGTATCTCCCACTTGTTATCAGCGGTTCCTTTCTTATTAATAACGCTCTGTATGCCCCAATCTACGATGGTTTCATACTTCTTATCAACTGTATTATATTTCAGCAACCTGCGTTCGCCATCGGCATATACCAGGAAATAATAGTCGCCTAATATCATACCGTATGGGCTGTAGGAATCATCTGTTTTTGCATTCTTCACCCAACGGGTGGTGAATGTTACCGAGAAATTGTTAGCCGGTAGTTTATAGTCCGGGAGCCTTATCCAGTAACCACCACTTCCTTTTTCTGTAAGGTGTTTCCTGGATTCCAGTACCATTTTACCGTCCTGTATCTTCCTGATCACATTATTGTCTTCGCCAAGGTTCCATCCACGGTCGTTCTCTACAAAATGCTCCTCCAACAAAATTTTTCCCGATTGGGCAATTGCCTGTGATGCCGGGATCGATAACATCAATAGTGCAAAGAGTCCTGCTTTGATTTTCATAACTGTTTTATTTGCGAGTGATAAATTATTAATTGGTGCAATATTAGTGACATTATATTGTCGGTGCAATACCCAGAAATACTGATTTTTTGAAAAGCAGGGTTCAGGAGGGTTATCTTGCTTTAAGGCATTGATTATTTAAATTATAAATTTCTAATTCCTGCAATTAAACTAATTTTGCACCTCTAATTACGCATCATGGGCATATTTGATAAGATATTCGGGCGAAACAAAGAACAGCAGGAGCAGAAGAATGCATTAGACGAGGGCCTGAAGAAAACAAAAGAAGGTTTCTTTGCCAAGATCACCAAAGCCATTGCAGGTAAGGATAAGGTAGATGAAGAGGTGCTGGATGAGGTGGAGAATGCACTCATCAGCGCCGATGTGGGTGTAGATACTACAGTTGCCATTATTCAGCGGATAGAGCAAAGGGTAGCCAAAGACAAATATGTAGGCACCTCTGAACTTAACCGCATTTTGCAGGAAGAGATCATGAGCATGCTCACTGCAGCTCCATCAAATGAGTTTGCCACATTTGACGTGCCGGCCGGTAAAAAACCTTATGTGATCCTTGTGGTAGGTGTGAACGGCGTAGGTAAGACCACTACAATAGGTAAGCTGGCCTATAATTTCAAGAAGAATGGTAAAGAGGTATTACTCGGCGCTGCAGACACTTTCCGAGCTGCAGCTGTAGATCAGCTCACAATCTGGAGCGATCGTATAGGTGTGCCTATCGTAAAGAAGGAGATGGGCAGCGACCCTAGTTCTGTGGCTTTTGATACTGTCCAGAGCGGTATTGCCCGTGAGTCGGATGTTGTGATCATAGATACTGCGGGCCGCCTGCACAATAAGAGCTACCTGATGGATGAACTGGGTAAGATACACAGGGTCATCAAGAAGAAGATGCCGGATGCGCCGCACGAGGTGCTGCTGGTACTGGATGGCAGCACAGGCCAGAATGCGCTGGAGCAGGCACGCCACTTTACAGCAGCTACAGATGTTACTGCCATAGCCATTACCAAACTGGACGGAACTGCAAAGGGTGGGGTCGTGCTAGCTATCGCCAATCAGTTTAAAATACCGGTGAAGTATATAGGAGTTGGTGAAAAAATGGAAGATTTGCAGGTGTTCAATAAAGAAGAGTTTGTTGATAGCTTATTCAGCCTCGAAAAATAATGCCTGCCCCGAAAGACATTGCAATTAAGGAGTTAATGCAGATACCCGGAGTTGGGATATCTATTGCCAACGACCTCTGGAATATCAATATCAAAAGTATTAAGGACCTTGTCGGTAAGGATCCCGGCAAGTTATATGACGCCTCCAACCGGTATGCGGGTATGGTACAGGATCGTTGCCTGCTCTATGTTTTTCATTGTGCCGTTTATTATGCCGAAACTCCTGAAGCAAAGCGGGATAAGGAAAAGCTGAAATGGTGGAACTGGAAGCATGTTTAGCCTTTAAGCAGGCTCATCAGGACTTTCACACCTTCTGTAGCAGGCTGCTCTATCGGTACTACGTTGTTGTATCTTTTTACTGCGGGTATGCTTTTGTCAATCACATACTTTATTACGCTATCCCTTACATAATCTACCAGGCCGGCTGCGGGGTACACTGCAAGTGACGTGCCTATCAGCACAAATACATCGGCGGCATACATGATCGGTATGGCTTGCTCTATCATCGGTACAGGCTCTTCGAACCACACCACATGCGGCCTGAACTGGCTGTTATCGTGGGCAGTATCACCTATTCGTATGTCGCTGTTTATCGGGTATAATCTTTGCGGGTCTTTGTCGCTGCGCATCTTTATTATTTCCCCATGCAGGTGCAGCACATTTGTCGATCCTGCACGCTCATGCAGGTCGTCTATGTTTTGGGTAACTATATGTACGTCGTATTGTTCTTCCAGTGCAGCAAGCGCAAGGTGGGCCGCATTAGGTTTAGCTGCCAGCACATCTTTGCGGCGCATATTGTAAAAATCAAGGACCAGCTGCGGGTCTCTGCGCCATGCGCGTGGTGTTGCCACATCCTCTATATTATATCCTTCCCACAGCCCGTCACTATCCCTGAATGTGCGCAATCCACTCTCTGCACTGATGCCTGCTCCTGTAAGAACAACTAATTTTTGTTTTGGCATAGCGCAATAGTTTGGAGGTTATACGGCCTGCGCCAGCTTTTGCTTCAGGTGCATCAGCATATCAGCGGTCATCTTATCCAGGTCAAATTCATTCTTCCATCCCCAGTCTGCTCTTGCTGTGCTGTCGTCTATGCTCTTAGGCCAGCCATCAGCTATAGCCTGGCGGAAGTCAGGATTGTAGTCAATGGTAAAGTCAGGTATATGTTTCTGTATGGCAGCAGCTATTTCTTTTGGCGAAAAGCTCATTGCAGACAGGTTGTAAGCCATACGGGTCTTCATTTGTTCTGCAGGTGCTTCCATCAGTTCTATAGTGCCACGGATCGCATCGTCCATGTACATCATAGGCAGATAAGTATTTTCCGACAGAAATGAAGTGTATTTCTTGTGTTTCAGTGCTTCGTGATAT
>CAYZKL010000103.1:1551-1958 GCA_964478855.1 uncultured Flavipsychrobacter sp. | reverse complement strand
CTACCGCATAGTCGGTAGTGCCGCCACCCGGCTCCGATTTCCAACTGATAAGGCCTGGGTAGCGCAGGCTGCGCACATCAAGTCCCCAGCGCTGGTTGTAGTACTGGCACCATAATTCACCTGCATACTTGCTGATGCCATACACTGTGCGTGGTTCTACGATTGTCTGTTGCGGAGTATTGCTTGTTGGTGTAGTAGGGCCAAATACAGCTATAGAGCTCGGCCAGTATATTTTAGTCAGTTTTTCCTGCACGCCCAGCTCCAGTGTTTGCAGCAGGCTTTGCATATTGATATCCCATGCTTTCTGGGGCATCTTTTCGCCGGTAGCAGACAGTAATGCAGCGAGCAGGTATATTTGTGTTATTCCTTCTTTTTTTACCAGTTCCAGGGTTGCAGTAGCATCCATA
>CAYZKL010000103.1:0-1438 GCA_964478855.1 uncultured Flavipsychrobacter sp. | reverse complement strand
CAGTATTTTTTCCTGTTTCATTTGTTGCTAAGAAGGTATAATGTAAAAGTAAAAGGGTAGTTACCCGGGTTTAGTTTTTGTTGATAAGGTCAATGAATTGATCAAAAAGATACCTTGAATCATGCGGGCCGGGTGTTGCTTCCGGGTGATACTGTACAGAGAAAGCTGGTTTGTTCTTCATCCTTATCCCTTCTATCGATCCGTCATTCAGATTCACGTGCGTGATCTCTATATTGTCGTTTTTCTTTACCGCTTCAGGGTCCACACCAAAACCGTGGTTCTGGGTAGTGATCTCGCTTTTACCGGTTACCAGGTTTTTCACAGGATGGTTCAGGCCCCTGTGGCCGTGGTGCATTTTAAAGGTCGGTATGTCATTTGCACGAGCCAGCAACTGCTGTCCCAGGCATATGCCAAAGAACGGTTTATTGGTAGCCAGTATTTCCTTTACGGTAGCTACTGCATAATCCATAGATGCGGGGTCGCCGGGGCCGTTGGATATGAAGTAGCCGTGCGGGTCAAATTCCTGAAGTGTTTTGATATCTGTTTTTGCCGGGAAAACTTTCAGGTAAGCGTTACGCTCTGTAAGGCATTTCAGTATGTTTACTTTCACACCATAGTCCATTACCGCTATGCGAATCGGTGCATTAGGGTCGCCCAGTGTATATGCCTCTTTAGTGGATATCTGCGATGATAATTCTAATCCAGCCATATCTGGTACATTCTTCAGTGCCGCCCTCAGTCCTTCTTCATCACTTACTTCTGTAGATATTACGCAGTTCATAGCACCCTTGCTGCGCACATGAAAAACCAATGCACGGGTATCCACACCGTATATGGTCACTATATTATTCTTGATCAGGTAGTTCTCCAGGCTGTCATCTGCTGTCATGCGCGAATAACGATGAGCCATATTCTTACATATCAGCCCGCTTATTTTCACAGAGTCACTTTCTATATCCTCATCCTTCACGCCATAGTTACCTACATAGGCATTGTTCATGATGAGTACCTGCCCTGTGTAAGACGGGTCTGTAAATACTTCCTGGTATCCGGTCATACCGGTATTAAAACAGATCTCTCCGCCGGCAGTACCTTTTGCTCCAAAAGACTTGCCTTTAAAGATAGTGCCGTCTTCAAGCAACAGCCACGCAGGAACTTCATTTTGTATAGTAGTCATCGTAAAAAAACAAATTGTGCAAATGTAAGGTTTATTGCTTAATCCTTAAGCTAAAACTATCCCGGAGCAGTAGATAAATTCATCAAATTGTGGAAATGTTAGTAAATATTCTCCGGGGCAACTCTACACCTGTTTCCAATAAAAAGCCCCGAACATAATGTCCGGGGCTTTCAGATATAGTATATTGTTATTATGGTTCTGGTGCACCAGGAGCTTCGGTTTTCACTTCTGTGCTGATCTCTGTTTTTACAGGCTCTTTAG
>CAYZKL010000102.1:2869-11238 GCA_964478855.1 uncultured Flavipsychrobacter sp. | reverse complement strand
CGGTTCTTTGATAGATCCGCGCGCCAATCCACTGATATTACCAACAGCTGATACAGGTGCGGTATTGCTGGGTGGCTATGGAGCCTATGGTACGCCATCATTCACCAGTGTAGAGTATTACGACGCTTCAGACAATGCTTTTCATGCGGTGAGCAGCGAGATCATTCCCACAGAACCAGGATGGATGGTATCGGGTACTACATTCCTCAACAGGGCATCGGTAGATTATAAGATGACAGACGGACGCTACCTTATAGGTTCTTACCGTAACGCTCCTTCGCTGGAATATGGCTTGCTAACATTTGATCCTGCTACTAAGACATTTGGCAGGATAGCTACTACAACTCCTATAAAGGATACAATTACCGATGGTGGCTTCTTTGATCTGGTACTGAACAAGGCTGCAAACGTAGCATACCTGCTGGGTGTCGATTCTGCCACAGATCCGTTCAAGGTGAGCCTTACTGCTGTAAACCTGACCACAGGTGTGGTAACGCATCCCACCGGTACGTTTACGATGCCCGCATCAGAGTACCTTTATGTGACACTTGCCTTTTTGCCTACCAACGGCAAGATACTTATGGAAGGCATATCTACCACTACCGGCGATTACTTCCATGCTACAGACAAAACCTATATACTCACACCGGCACCAATAACTACAGGTGTGGATATCAATGCAGGCATTCAGCATGTATCGTGCTACCCAAACCCTGCAAACAGTACCATCAATTTCTCTGCACAGGGTTTGGCGGGCGATGCAGTGGTTAAGATATATGATATGACCGGCAGACTGTTGAAACAACAACAGAACAGTAATGCATCAACCATAATATCCATAAGCATAGGCGAACTGCCTGCAGGTATCTACCTGTACGAGCTGCACAACAAAGGGGCCGTTGTGCGGAACAAATTTACCAGGCTGTAACAGAGTCATACTTGTTTGGTCAGTGGCGGCAACTTGCCGCCACTTTTTTTTGATCACTATTAATACTAACTACGACTATCTCATAACAGCTTTCTACTTTAGACTTTCTACTTATCTTCACATCTGTGCTTTTAAAACTATTGCTATGGCTGAAAAGAAATCAAAACTGGCAGAGATAAAAACCAAAGAGACCACCGCAAGTGTGGAGGGCTTTATAAATGCCGTGGACAGCGAGCAGAAGCGCAAAGACAGCTTTGCGATACTGGAACTTATGAAGAAGGCCACAGGTGAGGAACCCAAAATGTGGGGCACCTCCATCATAGGCTTTGGCAACAAAAGGTACAAGAGCCCATCCTCGGGCAGGGAAGTGGATTGGTTCCGGATAGGATTTTCTCCGCGCAAAGCTAATATTACCGTGTACCTGATCATGAATGTAAAGGAGCATGAGGAAACGCTGAAAAAACTGGGTAAACACAAGTTAGGTGGTGGCTGCCTGTACATCAATAAACTGGAGGATATAGATATAAAGGTGCTGAAGGACCTCATAAAAACCTCATTGAAATTTAGCCAGGAGTTTTAAGGATACGTCTCACAACCATCTCATAACAGCTTTCTACTATACACTTTCTTCTCGTAGCCACACGCAGTTCATGAACTCAAACCTACCATTCATGAATTGTGCCGTTAATGCCATATAGCCTGCTGTACTTTTATCAAAAATTACAACTTTTATGAAAAAACTGCTTTATACGCTTCTGGCAGCAACCCTGTGCTTTACCGCCTGTAGAAAACAGCAAACGGCATCACCTGTTGCATCTGAGGTGATCACTGATGACGACTTTAATGGCAGCAAAGCCACTATAGCCGGCCTGCATATGAAGAAGACCGACGACGGCCTGGAATACGACTACGACCTGGTGATAAAGGAAATAGCCGATAACAAATACGAAGCCGGTATTAAGATACATGGGCTGAAGGTGAATGGTAAGAAGCCAAAGGGCACTACCAGTATGGCCATCTTTGGTGTGGTACTGGCGTTGAATACCACTAAAGAGGATAAGCCGGTACCTAAAGAATCTTCAGAAAAACCATTGTCTGTAACGCTCACAGTAAAGGACATTAAAGAACTGGCAGATGGCAAGATCATTAAGTTCCCTTCATTTAGCTACGATGGCGACCTCGCCTTTGACCTGATAGATGTACACTCTTCTATAATAGTAGACGGCGGCAATATCGAGTTTCATGATACTAAGAGCATGACATTCGACAGGGTGAACATTACAGTGGATGATCCTAACATAAACCTGCTGAAACCGACCTGGGATATACAGCCCGGTCTTACAGTGAAGATAATGAAGGATGCCGGACACGAGGACATAGTCGAAAGAATGTACACTAATTTCGCGATCCTGTTCAACGGCATTAAGGGAAGTGAAAAATGCAGCGTGGATGAGGATAATACATTCTTCGTATTGCCGAAGGGCCATACCGTAAGGCAGGATCCTGAACTGGCAAAGATCAGGACACAGGAAACCGGCAAAGAGTCCTATGGTTATGTAACGCTGGTAGTAAGCGGTGATCCTGACAGGAACGTGACCGATGTACAGTACAGGCCTGAACCGGTATCGGCAAATGACCCTAAAGACCCTAAGGCTACTGTGAAGCTGCCGGTGATGGACTTCAAAGAAACACACTACAACCAGAAGAACGGTATAAGGCGCTTTGTAAGTACGCAGACCTGGGATGCTGTGTATGGCAAGACCCCGGTAAAGGGCAAGCCTGCTATTGACCGCAAGCATGTATACCACCTGTGCCATCAGAGTGAGCTTTCTCATAACTTCCATTGATCACTAACTCATATTTACATTGCAGCGGCCCTTTACGGGCCGCTTTGCATTTATAGCCTGCTCACTATTCATGCACTACCTCGCCGCCATACTTTATGGCCGATTGTAGCACATCTGTGTTTATGTCCTTCACCGATTTGAACTTGATGCAGTAGCCCGTCACACTGGCCTTGCCTAGTTTGGTGCCGTAGGTGTCGGCCAGGTATTTCTTATCCTTGAGGCCGAGGATATAGACCGATATCCCCGTTTTGTTGGCGCTAAGTCCTACCCGGAAGAAGTCGCGGGTCTTGCCATCTGCGTACTTTATGGTGTACGATCCGTAGCCAATGTTAGGATTGCTGACCACCTTGTTATCGCTGTTGATACCACTCTCAAACCATAGCTTGCAGCCAGGTAAGGTGCGGAGTGTGAGTTCGTGCAATGCCTGCATCTCACTGCGCTTTGGCTCCGGCAGGGTGGCTATGTATTCTTTGATCTGTTGCTGTACTGTCATACGAGGGGTGTGTAGTACGAAAATAGCAACAATCTTAATACCATGCTACCCCGTATCCCCAACCAGTATAATACAAAAGAGTACGGGTAAACATACCCGTACTCACTTGGTTATAGCTCTATTCTTATCAATGCTATTTTATGGTAATAGTGCTGTGCCATGTTTGCTGATCGCTGGCTACAGATACAGTATAGATACCGGCGGGTAATGCGCCCGGTGTTATCACTGCTTTATTACCGGTGATCTTGCCTGAGTAAATGACTGCGCCCAGCATATTGACCACCCGCACATCTCCAGCCTTTATACCCTCCGGTAACTGCAGGGTAAATGAACCGGTTGTGGGGTTGGGGTAGAGCGCTATTGCCTTTGCATCAGCTACAGAGCCTACACTTGTTGGTGCAAAGCTGAATTCAAGAATACAGCCTTTATTGATCGGCTGAACCGAACTGCCCGGTGCACCTTTGATAGCGCCACCACTATCTGCCGATACATAGATCTTAGTACCATCGGCAGAGATAGCTATATCACGAAACCTGCCCTGCCCGCGGAAATAGGGTATAGTATCGCCTACTACAGACTGGCCGTCGCCCGAGAGTTTCAACCGGTACACTACACCAAGCTTCAGGTTGGCTATGAGCAGCGAATTTTGCCAGCCGGGTATAGCGTTAGAGCTGTAGTAATCAATGCCCGATGGTGCCGATGTGGGCCACTGCAGGTAGTAGTTGGCATAAGGAGGTGTGTCGTTCAGGTCATTATTATATATGGTAGATACGTCTGCTTTTGGAGCCTGGAACAGGCTGAATATCGGATCGCTGTAAGTGTAGGTAGTTTGTATGGCCGTTTTGTTGGCCGCTTCGCTTACTATCAGCGGAAGTGCTGAGCCTGCACCTGCTTTACTGCCATCGTAGTTGCCATCCGCATAGCCTACTACGAGGGGAAAGCCATAGTTGTTGGCGCGCCTGATGATGTTGACCTCGTCGTCTGAATAAGGACCGTGTTCTGCTTCGTATAACGTGCCATCAGGGCCGAATACGAGCCCCTGCGGATTGCGATGCCCCAGCGACCATGCAGCATTCTGCACACCGCCTATGGTAAACGGATTATCGTTAGGTATCCAAGCATCGGGGCCGGCATCGCCGTCGGCTACCAGGTTGAAGCGCAATACTTTTCCTTCCCATACATCCGGCATCTGGCCACGGTGCGTGCGAGATCCGTTGCCTCCATGCCCAGCGCCCATGTCGCCTACACTGTAGAATACATAACTAGCACTTGCGCCTACCGGGCCTATTACCAGGCGGCCGCCGTTGTGGTCACTGCTGCCGGGTATAGCATCGGTTATAATAGTTTCGTTAGAGAATGCTTTAGTAGCAATATCATAATTGTAGCGTACTATCCTTGTCTGGTAAAAGCAGCCGCCCGTACCTGCAGCACAACTGTCGAACCGGTACACATAACCAATGTAGATGTAGGGATTGCTGGCGAAATCGGGATGGAAGGCAAAACCCTGCAGGCCGCCCTGTGGCCAGTTAGTGCCGTAATTAGGAAAGTTCTTTTTGCTGCTCAGGTCCAGCAGCACTTCGGTAGCACCTGTGGAGGGGTTAACACGAGAGAGCTCATAATTATTGGCTTCTGTAACCCAGAGCCAGCCATCGGGGCCAAACTTGATCTCCCACGGCTGGCTGAGCCCGCAGGCCAACTGGCGTGTGGTATAGAATTCGGACTGTGCCTGGGCGAAATATGCCAGCATACACAGGCATACGGTAAAGACAGGGCGTAGGTGTATTCTTTTCATGGTTGGATATGGTTTTCATGATTTGCTGCAAATGTTATGCCATGGTGGGAGGGGTAAGGGGTAAGGGGTAAGGTGTAAGGGATAAGTCGTAAGTCCGGGAGATAGGAGTGTGCAATTTTTAAAATTTCCCACATTGGTATTGATAATCAATAGTTTAGTTGTTTAAAATTTCTCACTTTTTCTCACTGGGGTGTGCAGTCTCGTGTTGCGTGGTACTGCGCGAGGGACATCCCCCCGCCCCCCTTCTGAAGGGGGATAGCTCTACTGCGTGTAGCCGAGAAACCCAAGAGCAGTAGATAGTGTGCAATTTTTAAAATTTCCCACATTGTGATTGATAATCAATGAAGTAGTTGAAAAAAAGTGCACACTTTTTCACAGTAGTCGTAAGTTGTAAGTCATGAGTTGTAAGGCCGGGAGTTGTGAGTTGTTGGTTGTAAATAATAAGTTGGTTGATGGTATTGTGCTACTAAGCACACTATAACTTGTAAAGGTACTAAGCGGTGGGATGCGGGTTTGATGAATATATCCACAAAATGGGATGGGGAAGGGTTTGGAGGCCGCACGGGTAGCGGGGTGGGAGATGAAAAAAATGTGTGGGTAAATTGACTAGCTGATGGTAGGATTTAGTCGTAAGTCGTGAGTCATAAGTCGTAAGTCTGCGAGTAGGTTACCAGTTGATGAGGGTTGGGGAACAGCCTGGATCAAAACCTGCTGTTCATTGTTATTATTATCCGTATTATTAATAAATTCGTTGAGCATACTCACCAGATGGATTGAACAGGCATCAATCCGGGTTGTGCAACAATAGACAAACGTAAAGATGAACGCTCTAGATAAATTTAGAAAAGGGTTTTTCGAAGCCAATAACTGGGACCAGAGAAGGGATGGCGTTCCTCTTCATCATATAGACAATTTGTCTGCTGAAGAATTAAAGGTTGCAGAAGTTGAACTAATCAAAGCTTTGGGTCCTCGTGACGACTGGCCAATCATAGCACTTGGCCATATCAAATCGCAAGACGCGCTTCCAACACTAATTAAGCTGCTCGCCGATAGCGAGGGAGTAATGAAAGTAATAATTGCTCATTCAATTTTTCAAATATCAAAAGATGAGCGCATGAAAGACATTGTGCTTGATATAGTGCCAAAAATCACAGCAAAAGATGGACTCATTTGGGTGTTGCATTACCTACCAACTTTTAATGACAAACGGATTACATACCTGCTTCATGGTTTTAGATATCATAAAGAGTATTTAGTAGCTTATAATGCAACACGATGCCTGGGGCTGCCGATAGAGGAAGTGGTTGAGAAATTCAGAATAAAAGAAAAAAGAAAAAGCTTCTGGGATAGAATATTCGGACGATAGCTATATCTAACTGCGTTTTGCAATATGGCACGGCAACGAACTGTACAGATCCGGATTGGATTAGAACCAATGACCCCCAACTTAGAAGGCTGGTGCTTCTAATAGAAGTGACAACACCTGGATCCAAACCTGAAACCTGCGGTTTATTTACTCATACACGTTATAAACACTACGCCGTGGCATTCTCGTTGCAAACGAGGGAGTAGGGGTGATAACAGTACCTAATGATTTTTGAACTTCTCTGAACTGTCTTTGTGAATACCTGTATCGCATCTATTGTACAGTACTTTCATTGTGCTATCTAAGGTATGCACCTGAGAGCGAAGGGAGTCGATGGTGTTTCTATCTTCCTGACAAGTGAAGCAAAAATTATTGATGTTGAACTCTGTTCGTTGACCTGTTGTAGTATGCTTGTTATCGAGGTAGCCGGGAATCTTGAAACAGAACCAGATAAGGTAAACAATAAGAGCCGCCAGTATGATGTGCCGGAGGAGGTATAACAACCAGTACAAGATAAAAGAAGCAATTATACCGGCTATTACCGCCATTGCCAGGGCCTCATCAGCATCATGCTCGCGCCTTGCTGCCAGGTACAGGTAGAATGCGCCGGCAAAGGCCAGTACAATGGAGAGCGGCATCAATACCCTGGTGATCCATACGATAACTGAATGCCATGTACGTGTAACCCTGTTACCAGAAGCGATCTCCTTTTTATCAGTACCCTGATCGGGCAATATAGTATCCATAAGTATAAATATAGCAAATGTATAAACACACTTATTAGTATAAGCGCCTTATTCACATTATCTAAAAATAGTTTCGTTTTCAGGTTTTTACCCGTATTTTTTTGATTTTTTTTATTATATTTTTATCGCTGACTTTAAACTTTTTATGATTTTCAGAACACAGCATATTTCTACAAGGAGATGTTTCCAATCATGATGACTTCAAAATCGTTGAATTCGATTAAGCGGAATGATAAGAGCATATTATTAGGTTAATTCGTATGAGCGGAATTCTATTTTAAGATTAGCTAATTTATATAATACTAAAATACTACTAAGTGGTTGTAATATTTTAAACATTGTTCGATGAAAAACAGAGTTGATACCATAGACGGAACACCGCATAAACGTTTTATCCTTTCAATTGTCTCAGATTATGACTTATTACGGTCTATGTGCGAGCTAGTAGATAATGCTTTAGATCTTTGGATTAAAAGTAAAAAACCTAAAGCGGTCACGGTTAATATTAGCTTTGACCAAAAGCAAAAAACAATAACAATTACCGACAATGCTGGAGGAGTTCCGCAAGATCAACTTGAGTATCTAATAAGTCCTGGTGCGACTTCAAATAAAATGGATGACATGACAATTGGCATTTTTGGCGTAGGTACAAAGCGAGCGGTAATTGCATTGTCTGAGGATATTAAAATTACATCTCGTCATAAAAGACTAAAGACTTTTTCGATCGAATATGATAAAAGATGGATTAATGATGAATCATGGCAGCTAGATTATTATGAAGTGGATACGATTCCAGAAGGCAGCACTATTGTAGAACTTCAAAAATTAAGGATTGAAATTAGTGACGAAATCATAAATAATTTAAAAGAGAAGTTAGCTGCTATCTATGCACACTTTATAAAAAACGATGCAATGCAGTTAATTGTTAATGATGATTTGCTGCAGCCTATTTTATATGAAAATTGGGCTTTCCCGCCAGATTATCAACCGCGCAGATATAAAGGTACAATCATAGTAAAGGATAGAAACAGAAGGAAAGTAGAAGTTGAGGTAGTTGCAGGCCTAACAAGAGAATCAAGTCCTGCAACAGGTGAATATGGGGTTTATTTTTACTGCAATAACAGGCTTATTGTTGCAAACCTAAAATCGCCAGAAGTTGGATTTATAAAAGGTATTGCCGGTCAACCTCACCCAAGC
>CAYZKL010000102.1:0-2859 GCA_964478855.1 uncultured Flavipsychrobacter sp. | reverse complement strand
ATTTCCTTAAAAGGTGCGGCGGAGGATATGCCTTGGAATAGTAGTAAATCAGGGATAAATATAAACCACCATACTTTTGTAGAAATCCGGAATTGGTTGTTGGAAATTGTCAGAAATTTTACCTCCTTATCTCGCAGGTTAGAAGGCAAATGGGAAAATAGTGTTTTTAAATACGACGATGGAAATTTTGTTGAAACAGAGGTAAAAGCATTCGTTCCTCAAAAACAATATCTAATTGACTTGCCTCCAGTTAATAAGAAAATGGTTGATGTTGTAAAAAATAAGAATGCACGAATTCAACGAGTAAAACCATGGACGTTAGGAATAATGGAGGGCGTGATAGCAACTGATTATATAGGTAAACAACGGTTGACAACTAAGAATAGAATATCATTAATTCTCCTTGATAGCACTTTAGAAATTTCTTTTAAAGAATTTTTAGTGAATGATTCAAACCAACATTACTCTGATTCGGATCTTCTTAGAATCTTTGCAAAAAGATATCATGTACTCGCTGAGGTGAAAAGGTTTATTACTGATGTTTCTGAAGATGATTGGAGGAAAGTAAAATATTATAACGATCTTAGAAATAAGATTATCCATGAAAGAGCAACAGTTGATATTACTAACGTCCAAGTTGCAGATTTCCGTCGTTTAGTCGAAATGCTCACTAATAAATTATTCGGACTGCGATTTTGAGGTGCAAGTCAATGATTCCCAAAATATATAACTGGCGGTTACTATTTACACATTTTAAGACATGAATATTTTTAATAGTATATAAACAATGAAAATAGCAGAAATCGGAAGTAATTTTGCAAGAACAGAGAAGATTAATTACCTATCTACTGTTACTTTTTTAGACTACGATTTAATAATAATCGACATTAGCTATTTGGTAGCAACTAACGCAGGACTAGGACTTCATAGTTATCTGAAAAGAAGGTCAGACTTGATTGATTTTTTAAGACATAGAGAAACGCCTATCATATTTTATAATTGCAATAAGAATAAAATATCATTAGTCGAAAATCATTTAGTCAAAATGTTTGATTTGAGTTTTATTCTGCCAATTGAGGATTTTAACATTACAGTTGAAAGTGGCTCTAACATTGAAATTATAAGTAACACAATATTTACTGATTTTTTTAAGAAATATAAATCGTCAATTTCATATTCGTTGTATTTTGAATCATTTAAAGGTAAGGTATTACTGAGTGCACCTTATAGCAAAAATGTACTATCTTTTTATAATGAAAGTTCAATTTTTTTGCCCAAACTAACTTTTAATGACCAAAAAACCAATGAAAAATTTATTGAAGACTTATATAATATTGCAACACAAATAAAGAAAAATAAAGATATTATTCTGCCTCTCTGGACAAATAAATACTATTTACCAAACGAAAGTGTTGTTTTTAATTGTATCGAAGATATAAGTGCTGAGATTGAAGAAAAAAATGTTCGCTTAGGCAATGAAAGAAAAACTTTAGAAAATATTCAGAAAAATAAAGTTCTTTTTACAGGAACTGGTATCGAATTAGAACTTTACATAAAGAACATTTTCCTTGATTTAGGATTTATCGTCCATGATTCCGAGCAAAACAGAGATGATTTAATTGTTGAATATAATGGTAGAATTGCTGTAATCGAAATTAAAGGTGTTGCCGGATCGGCCGCCGAAAAACATGCCGCGCAATTGGAAAAATGGGTATCTAATTTTTATTCGGAAAAGGGAGTCGAACCTAAAGGAGTGTTATTAGTAAATTCATTTCGAGAAACACCTTTGGTAGACCGTCAAGAAACTTTTCCACATCAAATGATTAATTACTGTACCAAGAAGGAGCATTGTTTGTTAACCACATTGCAATTGCTCGGATTATATTATGATATTCTAAATAATCCGGATAAAAAAGAAGAACTAATAAAAACGTTGTTTACCACCATTGGTAAGTATCAGTCTTATGAAGATTGGACAAAGTTTATTTCTTATGGGAATAGCTAAAGCACCATGACATCTGCATTGGATATTTGATACTAAGTTTACGTCATAATTATTACCTTCGCACAAAATTTTCCAAAAATGAACCTCCACGAATACCAGGCTAAGGAACTGCTGAAACGCTATAATGTGCCCACACAAGAGGGGATAGCTGTAGAAAAGGTAGATGATGCCATAAATGCATACAAACAGATAGCGGTGAGCAGCGGCAGTAAGTTTGCCGTAGTAAAGGCACAGATACATGCGGGTGGCCGCGGTAAGGGCCGTATGAAGGAAGTACCTGACCAGAGTGGTGTGCAGGTGGTGAAGAGTGCAGAAGATGTGGAACGTGTGGCCAAGAACATACTGGGGCATACACTGGTAACGATACAGACGGGCGATGCGGGCAAGAAGGTGAACAAGATACTGATAGCACAGGATATGTACTATGACGGGCCAAGCGAGCGTAAGGAGTTTTACCTGAGCATACTGCTGGACAGGGCCACGAAGCAAAACGTGATCATGTACAGTACCGAAGGTGGTATGGATATAGAAACTGTGGCGCATGATACGCCTGATAAGATATACAAGGAGTGGGTGCAGCCGGGCTTTCCGCTGCAGGGTTTCCAGGCAAGGAAGATCGCTTTCAACTTCGGTCTGAGCGGTACTGCGTTCAAAAACATGGTGAAGTTTGTAACCAACCTGTATGACGCATATGTGGGCCTGGACTGTGCGATGCTGGAAATAAACCCGCTGTTCAAAAGTGCGGATGACAAGATACTGGCGGTAGACTGCAAGATGAACCTGGATGATAACGCACTGATGCGCCACCCGGACCTGGCAGATATGCGCGATAAGAGCGAAGAAGACCCTACGGA
>CAYZKL010000101.1:11293-11582 GCA_964478855.1 uncultured Flavipsychrobacter sp. | reverse complement strand
GCAAAGAAGACTCTGTGAACATACAGCGTTACAAGGGTCTTGGAGAAATGAACGCCGAGCAGCTCTGGGATACTACCATGAATCCTGATACCCGTACACTGAAACGTGTGGCAATAGAAAGCGATATCTATGCAAATGAGGTATTCGCTATGCTGATGGGTGATGAAGTACCGCCAAGGCGTGAGTTCATCGAGTCGCATGCTAAGTATGCTAAAATAGATATTTAATAGTAGCGATAAAGTATAAAGAAAAGCCCGCCCCCGTAACGCGGGGGGGGGTGGGTTAATTT
>CAYZKL010000101.1:7355-11283 GCA_964478855.1 uncultured Flavipsychrobacter sp. | reverse complement strand
GCTTGCCCCATCAAAAGTATCATAAAATACATATTAAATATACGCTATAAATAAAAACAAAACGCGCCCCGGATATCCGGGGCGCTTTCTGTTAAATGAGTTATTTACTTATTGCAGTTTGGTCATTTCCATTTTGCAGGTATAAGCTATACCCCCATTGGATGATGCGGTAGCAAACGTTAGTTTGATCTTGCCATCTACATACGAGCCTGATGCGTTTACGCCATAAGACCCCGCCGCCGGGCTCACCGTAATATTATGGAAGGTATCAATAGTGCCTACAACAGTAGAACCTGAATTGTCGAAGTTGTTGATATTAATAGTAAATCCGCCGTTCGATGAATTTTTGGTCACCGAGCTCTGCCAGGTATTTACCCCAAGCACTACAGGGCTGCAATCAGACCGGGTACAGTTATAAGTGCCTATTGCCGGGTCAGACCAGCCGGTCTCACAACTGGTTCCTGAATAGCCGGTAGGGCAGGAACACTTATTGTCTTGGCAGGTACCGCCGTTCTGGCAAGTGGTAGTGCCGCACTTGTCCTTACAGCCGGTAAGCGCAGCTACAGAAAAGAGGCCAATAGTTATTAATGAAGTAAGCAGTATGTAGCGGAATGTTTTCAAAACAGGTATATGATTGAATAATGATGAATGCGGTAAAATTAAGTAATACACATTGTTTTGTGCAAGTATATTTATTGTTTAACAAATACTTGCATATTATCCACTAAGCAGATTAGGCTTTATATCAATTCCATATATGTGCCCTTAAGTGCTGTTACAACAAATTAAGTTTTCGTATTTTCGGGCATAATAATTTATAACACATCTCTTGTTCAAAAAGATCGGTAATAGCTTATTGATTTTCCTGTTGCTGTTACAGGCGGGTGGTGTTATCTTTTTTTACCAAGGTAAGCAGTTTTTCCTGTGGCGCGAAATGAGGGAACTCATTCATGAGGCCAATGCTCCTGTTCAGCACATGACTTTGTCGGTTTCAGATTACCATAAGTATAAAGTAAACAATTCCGAAATTTCTGTTGAGGGTAAAATGTACGATGTGCGTTCTGTTAAAATAACAAACGGTACAGTGGAATTGGTTGTGATACACGATAGCGAAGAAGAAAAGATACTCGAGGCAATTGCCAAACGTGTCCGTCGCAGCGATCCGCACAACAATGTACCTAACCCGCTCATAGAATTACTTACTTCTGCTTACATCCTTCCTGTCAATACCTGGCAGCTGGAGATCATTGATATAGAGCAGATAGGTTTTAGACCTCATATCTCCCGTGTAGTGATGAGTATAACCGATATCACTATTCCCCCTCCCAAAGCAGCCTGATCTTTATTGGCTCCTTAGTGTTCCCGTCAGGCTTCTGTTGCCTGTGATGGAACTATTATATATTCTAAACACACAACAATGAAACTCGTTAAATATACATTCCTTGCATCGTTACTGATGCAATTCAATTCGTCATATGCACAAACGGCAGACACAACTAAGCCTGCAAGTGTAAGCCTTGACGATGTTATTTTCTCGGCAAATAAGGTAGCCGAAACAAAAAAGACCATTGCACAGCAGGTACTGGTGCTGGATAAAGAAAACATTGCCAATACCAATGCCCAGACCACTGCCGATCTTCTGGCAAATACAGGTAGCATATTCGTGCAGAAAAGCCAGATGGGTGGCGGTAGCCCCGTATTGCGTGGCTTTGAGGCCAACAGGATACTGATGGTGGTAGACGGGGTGCGTATGAATAACCTCATATACCGTGGCGGCCATCTTCAGAACAGTATTACAATGGACAACGCAATGCTCGATCATGCAGAAGTATTGTTTGGCCCTTCATCTACCGTTTATGGTAGTGATGCATTGGGTGGTGTCATTCACTTTTACACCAAAAAACCGGAGTTCGCTTATGGCAACGAAAAGACACGCAAAAGCGTGAACGCATTTACACGCTATGGCAGTGTGAACAATGAAATGACAGGTCATGCGGATTTTAATGTAGGCGGCAAAAAGTTTGCATCGCTTACTTCAGTTACGTATTCATCATTTGACGATCTGAAAAGCGGTGCATCACAAAATCCGTTTTATGATACACTGTACGGTGTACGCCCGTATTATGTTACGCGCATAAATGGTAAAGACTCTCTGGTGCAGAACAGCAACCAGTACAAGCAGGTGCAAAGCGCCTATACCCAGTACGATATAATGGAGAAGCTGGCGTTCAGGCAAAACGAACATGTTACACACGGCCTCAATTTCCAGTATTCCAACTCCAGCGACATACCCCGTTACGACAGGCTTACAGATCCATCGGCCACTACAGGGCTTAAAAGTGCGGAATGGTACTATGGACCACAGGAAAGAATGCTTGCTGCCTACGATCTGAATGTTGCCAACAATGCTTCTTTTTTCCAGAGCATACATGGTGGTGTCAACTTCCAGGATATAGAGGAAAGCAGGCACAACAGGAACTTTGGTAAGAACGGACTTGCGCATAGGGTAGAGCATGTGAATGTAATTGGCCTGAACCTGGACTTTCAGAGAGTAGCCGGTGACCACAATATCCGTTTTGGCCTTGACGGTCAGTACAATACATTGAAGTCAACAGCAGAAGAAGAGAATATAGCTACAGGTGCAGTTAAGCCACTGGATACAAGATACCCGGATGGCAACAATACAATGTCTAACGTAGCTGTTTATGGTTCGCATACCTGGAAGATCAATGACAAATTCACATTGACAGATGGTCTGAGACTTGGCTTTATCTCGCTCAACTCCACATTTGTTGATACATCATTTTTCCATTTACCATACCTCGAGGCTAATCAGTCCAATCCTGTTTACTCAGGTAGTGCCGGCCTGATACACACCCCTAATGACAAACTGAAACTATCATTACTGTTATCTACCGGTTTCCGTGCACCTAATGTGGATGACCTTGCTAAAATATTCGAATCAGCTCCGGGCTCACTCATCGTTCCAAACAAGGACCTGAAACCGGAGAAGACCCTAAATGCAGAATTGGGCGTAACCAAAATATTCAGCACGAAGACCATCTGGGAAAATGCTGTTTACTACACACAGTTCATGGATGCTATCGTAACCGGTACTTACAAGTTCAACGGGCAGGATTCTATCATGTACAATGGAACAATGAGCCGTGTACTGGCTAACCAGAATAACCGTTCTGCGTATATCTATGGTATCTCCTCTACATTGCGCAGCCAGCTCAGCAGGGACTTCCTGCTTTCATTGGGTGTGAACTATACCTATGGCAGAATAAATACAGACACCACTGCATACCCGCTCGACCATATACCGCCGGTATTGCTGCGCCTGCAGCTTACTTATACGCACAACAAACTCAGGTCCGACTTCTTTATCAACTACAACGGTGCTAAAGACATGAAGGATTACTACAAAAATGGCGAGGACAACGAACAGTATGCTACAAAGGACGGTATGCCTGCATGGGCTACTGCCAACATAAGGGTATCTTACAAAATACATAAGATGATCACCCTGCAGGCCGGTGTCGATAACATTCTCGATACACAATACCGTGCTTTTGCCAGCGGTATCAACGGACCCGGCAGAAACATTTTCGGAGCGATCAGGTTCCATTATTAATAACAGTATTTAGGTTATTTAAAGCCGTCTCCTGCCTTGGAGGCGGCTTTATGTTTCTGCCATAGCATAATTTTAATGAATACTTAAGCTGTTGGGGTTTACATATTCGGGAATTTTTAGTTGCACATTTCCCCGGTGGCAGTATAACTAGCACGCAATCAGTAACTTTGCCGCCGATAAACATGCGTCCATATACTATAGCGCTGGTGGGAAACCCCAACAGTGGAAAAAGCTCGCTCTTTAATGTGCTTACCGGCCTCAATCAGAAGGTGGGTAATTTTCCGGGCGTAA
>CAYZKL010000101.1:0-7345 GCA_964478855.1 uncultured Flavipsychrobacter sp. | reverse complement strand
CGGTGTTTCTGTAATATCAGACTCCCTTACTGCTCATATCATTGATCTGCCCGGCACTTATAGCCTTTATCCCAAAAGCGCCGATGAACAGGTAACTTATGAGGTACTCCTCAATCAACAGAATGCCGACAGGCCGGACCTGATCGTTGTGATAGCAGATGCATCGAACCTGAAAAGGAACCTGCTTTTCTGCACACAGATCATGGACCTGAAGATACCGGTGGTCATTGTACTAACGATGATGGACATTGCCAAACAGAAAGGCATCTCCATTCATACCGAAAGATTGCAGGAGCAGATGGGCGTACCGGTGATAGCAGTAAACCCACGAAGGAATAAAGGAATTGGCCAGCTAAAGAAAGCAATAAGTGAAGCACATAAGAACACAGCCTATCATGTCAATGATTTTATAGATGTGCCGGCAATAGCAGGAGATTGGCTGGAAGAAGTAAAACAGCTTAGCGGCCTGGAGAGCAACTATGCTGCCTTGCATGTAGCCTGTAATTACACCGAACTTAGATATATAAACGCCGCACAAAGGATAAGGATTGCAGCTTTATTGGGCGAAGCTAAATTTCATAAATCTAAGGTGCAGGCTGCCGAGATACTGGACAGGTATAAGAAGATAGACCTTGTGATGCAGGAGTGCGTGACCATCGCTAACCCTATGCAGAAAATGATCGTTAGCGATAAAATAGACAAGGTGTTGCTGCATCCTTTGTGGGGCAATCTTGTTTTACTGGTCGTTCTGTTCCTGTTGTTCCAGAGTATCTTCCTGCTGGCCAGCTATCCTATGGATTGGGTGGAGGCGGGTTTTGCATTCCTCGGTGGACAACTTAATAATATATTACCCGCTGGTATTTTCAGGGATCTTTTGGTCAATGGATTGCTTGCAGGCATCAGTGGTATCCTTGTGTTTGTGCCACAGATCATGATCCTCTTCGGCCTCATTACCGTGCTGGAAGACAGTGGCTACATGGCCAGGATCAGTTTTCTTACCGACAGGATAATGCGTACCGCCGGGCTCAACGGGCGTTCGGTTATGCCGCTCATCAGTGGTATGGCGTGTGCGGTACCTGCTATTATGGCCGCACGCACTATACAGAACAGGAAAGAGCGGCTGATCACTATAATGGTCACTCCGCTAATGAGCTGCTCCGCCCGACTGCCTGTGTATACGATACTCATAGCGCTGGTAATACCCGATACTGCTATTTTCGGCATCTTCAATTTGCAGGGGCTTGTATTGATGGGCCTTTACCTGCTGGGTTTCTTTATGGCGCTACTGGTGGCTCGTGTCATGGACTTCATTATCAAAACAAAAGAGCGTACTTTCTTCCTTATGGAGTTGCCGGTATATCGTGCTCCCCGCTGGAAGAATGTAGGCATTACCATGATAGAGAAGGGTAAAATATTTATACGTGATGTAGGTAAGGTCATCATTGTGCTGTCGCTGATATTATGGGCACTTGCAGCTTTTGGACCACCTGCCGAGATGCGTGCCGTGGAAGAGAAATATACAACACTCATCATCCTGCACCCCGAACAAAAGACAGAACTGGCACGCGAGCAGGCCACTGCAAAACTAGAGCATTCGTTTGCCGGAAAGATGGGGCATGTTATCGAACCCATAATACGTCCGCTGGGTTATGACTGGAAGATAGGTATCGCACTTGTCACCTCATTTGCCGCCCGCGAAGTCTTTGTAGGTACTATGGCCACGCTATATAGCGTAGGCGATGAAACTGCAGGCAAAACAACACTAAATGAAAAAATGAAAGCTGCCCGCCGCGATGATGGAACACCTGTGTACACTTTGGCTACCGGCCTGTCATTGCTTATCTTCTATGTATTTGCCATGCAGTGCATGAGTACACTGGCCATAGTAAAGCGCGAGACGCGCAGTTGGAAGTATCCCGCCATACAGTTCGTTTATATGTTCGGCCTGGCCTACGTAGGGGCATTACTTGTTTATACGTTGCTGAAATAATTATTTTTTATTGCTTTGCATAATATCATCCTGGCAGCGCAGCAGATCCGGGTCTTTGGCAAGGCTGTCCATATGTTCCAGCGCATCTGCTACATGAGGGTATTTACGCTCAACGTGGCCAAATACACAATCGCAATAAGTTTTCGATTGTTCTGCAGATGTGGTCCATTTGTTTGCATCTTCTGTACATACCTGGTAAAATGCGTTTTTATCTTCCTCGGTCCAGGTAT
This sequence comes from uncultured Flavipsychrobacter sp., assembly GCA_964478855.1. Taxonomy (GTDB): domain Bacteria; phylum Bacteroidota; class Bacteroidia; order Chitinophagales; family Chitinophagaceae; genus Nemorincola. The sequence continues at coordinate 5,125 of CAYZKL010000101.1, read as the reverse complement.
TCTTGCAGGATGCTGTAGCTAGTAGCAGAACAATAAACAATGTCGTGCGTATCATACTGGATGGTTTCTGCAAAATTACCGGTTATTTCAATACATATAACTCCGGCAGGTTGCGCCCAAGCCCGTTATAGTCCAGCCCGTAGCCCACTACAAACCTGTCCTCTATTTCAAATGCTGTATAGTCTGCCTGCACATCATAGCGCCTTGCGGCAGGCTTGGTAAGGAAGGTGGCTATTTTTACCGATGCAGGTTGTTGTTTGTATAGTTCCGGTAAGAATGAGCTCAGCGTTTTGCCTGTATCTATAATGTCTTCAGCTACAATTACATGCCTGCCATGCAGGTTTTCTTTCAAGCCTATTGCTGTAGTTACGTTGCCGGTAGTAGCCGTCCCCTCATAAGACGATAACTTCACGAAAGATACCTCTGCATGTATGGTGAGTTCCCTTAACAGGTCTGCCACAAAAATAAATGATCCGTTTAGTACTCCTATGATCAGTGGGTTCTTCCCGGCATAGTCCGTATTTATCTGCGCTGCAAGTGCGTGTATTCGCTGTTGTATCTCCTTCCTTGATATAAAGGGTACGAACGAAAGATCATGCAGTTGCAGTTCAGGCATATTTATTTTTTTACACGCAGCTTTTGACCATCCCTTATTTTATCGGGGTCTATATCGTTCATGGCCAGCAGTTGCTTTACAGTTATGTGGTGCCTGTTGGCTATGCCGCCCAGGGTTTCGCCTTTCTTTATCACGTAGTATTTTTCGTCACGTTCATCATCAGCTTCCACATTCTTTTTAGCCTTCGCGCTTGTCTTGGCTGGTTCTTCGTTTGCAGTTATACGCAGTTTCTGTCCGGCGCGTATCTTATCTGCTTCTATATCGTTCCACTGCATCAGTTGTTTTACCGTGATGTGGTTCTTAGCTGCGATAGCAGAAGCGGTTTCTCCTTTTTGTACCAGGTAGAAGTCTCCGCCTGCATTTTGTTCCTTTGGTTCGGCTTTAGCAGTTTTCTCTTTTGCAGCAGGTTCTTTTTCTGCGGCCGGTTCTGTTACGTACAGTTTCTGTCCTGCCTGTATCTTGTCAGGCTCTATATTGTTCCACTTCATCAGTTGTTTCACTGTTATGTGGTTCTTCCCCGCTATTGCCGATGCTGTCTCTCCTCTTTGTACAGTGTACAGTCCGTTACTGGTCAGCACAGGTTTTGTTTCCTCTTCTTCTGTTTCTTCCTCTTCTTCAGCAGGCGCTTCTACCTTAGCTTTTACTATCGGTTTTGGTGCTTCAGGTGCTGTTATTGCTTTGCCTGCTTCTGCCACACGCAGTTTTTGTCCTGCCTGTATCTTATCTGCTTCTATATCGTTCCACTTCATTAGCTGCTTTACGCTGATATGGTTCTTGGCTGCTATAGCCGATGCTGTTTCGCCCCTCTGTACTGTGTAGAACTCGTTGCCGGTAGCAGTACTTACAGCCGCAGGTATCTTTGCTTGAGGTACTTTTTCTCCCGGCAGGTTATTGTTACCTGCATATACCACTTTATCGAGGTCGGCTTTCAGGTCAGCAAGGTCAGCTTCGCTGGTTTCATCTTTCTTTACTGTTTCAGCCTTTGTCTTTACCGGTTTCGTCACCTTGGCTACAACTGCTTTTGTTTGCAAAGTATCCGGGCGTTTCAGGTCGCTTACAGCTATATAGTCATTGTCTTGTTGTCTTGGATCGGAGGTAGTAGCGCTGATGATCGCATTCTCTTTATGGGCCACCATTGAGGCGCGGCTCACATTAGGTTTTTGTATCGCTGGATTCTGTAGTTCCAGCACAGTGCCAGGCACTGGCTCCTCGTTAGGATTCAGTTTGTTAAGCGCCATCAGTTTTTTCAACTGCACACCTTCGCTCTGCGATATCATGAACAATGATTCTCCCGGTTCAACCACATGGTTAGGATGTGTGCCGTACGTAAGTTTTTTCTCCAGGTACACATACATATCGTTGGCAAGGGGTGCATCCGGCAGGTCATTCATTTCCAGCAGTCTTGGATAGCGTACATTATACTTTACAGCATAAGGCAGCAACATATCACCTTTGTTGGCATAAAATGCTTTCATGCCGTTCAGGGTTACCAGTTTGCTGGTGTCCAGGTATTTTTCCGCATCTATCGGCGACGATGCATCCTGTGGTTGGGTTATTGTTGTTACCGGGGTGGTCACTGCTTTTACTGGGGTATCGGCATTTGCATCTTCACGTTCAAACAGGCCATCCTCATCCACTATCGGGTCAGATGCTTTTAATACCACCGGTGCGCTTTTGGCGGCCACCCTTGCTACCGGGGCAGGTGCTTCCTGTGGCGACTCATTAAGTGCCGCATAGGTAAATTCCTGTAGTTTAAAATCTTCAATGATCTTGATGAGTTTTTGTGCGTACTGCGGATTAGTGGCATAACCGCACTTTTTCAGGCATATGGCCCACGATGCATAATCTGTTTCCGAAATTTTGAATAACGGTGCATAGCGTGGATTTTTCTTCAGGTGATCAGAGTGGTCCCTAAAAGATTCTTCAGCGCTGTTATATTTTTTAAAGCACTCATTCGGCAGGTCGTCATTATGGTTGAATGTTTCGCCATGCCATGCGCTGCCGCATTTGATACCGAAGTGGTTATTGGCCCCGCTTACCAGTTCACTGTTGCCGGCTTCTGTTTCCAGTATGCCCTGTCCCAGGGTCACACAGGCAGGTATCCCGCATTTCTTCTGTTCTTCTATGGCCAGTGCCGAATACTGGTCTATATACTTTTTCACCCTGCTCGCATAATTGTCCTGCGCACTTGCCCCATGGAATGTGAATAGCATGACCGCCATGCCTAAGTATAGATTTTTCCTCATAGATGTGTTTTTTGGGTGCCATAATGCCGGATGGCATAGCAGGCATGCAAAAATACGTTTTCACAGCCGTATTTTACTTAAGGGATACTTAAAAATTATAGTAGTTACAGATGTATGTGCAAGTTGGTCAGTTACTTATCTTTCTTATCACCATCAGGCCGTCGCGCACAGGTGCCAGGAAGTGTGTTATACGCTTGTCTGCTTTTACTTTTTCATTAAAGACCTGTATGGCCTTTGCATTCTTCGATTGCTGTTCTTCAGGCAATATGATCTCGCCGTCATACAGTACATTATCAGCCAGTATATAGCCACCCACAGGCACTTTGTCAAATACCATGTCGTAGTACAGGTTGTAGTTTACTTTGTCCGCATCTATAAATACCAGGTCTATCGGTCCGTCTATACCGGGTATGACGTCACCGGCCTTGCCTATATGCTGCTTTACATTTGCTGCTATGCCTGCCTGCTGAAAATAGCGTGATGATATTTCTTCCAGTTCTTCGTCGGTATCTATGGTGTGCAGTTGCCCGCCTTCCTGCATGCCCTGCGCCAGGCATATGGCCGAGTAGCCCGTATAGGTGCCTATCTCCAGTATGCGTTTTGGCTTCACCATTACACTGATCATTTGCAGGAATGCGCCCTGTAAATGTCCCGAGAGCATTACGGCATCGCCCCGCTTCATATTCGTCTCCCTGTTCAGTGCGGCCAGTATTGCTGATTCCGGGCTGGTAAAGTTCTCCGCATATTCATCTATGGCCTTTGGCAGCAGGTAAGTGGTCATTTTGTGTTAGAAGTTAGGTTGTAATTTGTTATGTGTGTAAAACTGGCTGATGTATTCCACTACCTCATCGGCCGTGTCAAATATTTTGATCATTTCCAGGTCACCGGGGCTTATGTTGCCCTCCTCTTCCAGCATTACTTCGCGCATCCAGTCAAAAAGGCCGTTCCAGTATTTAGTGCCGATACATATCATTGGTGTCTGGGTAAATTTCCTGGTCTGTATCAGCGTGGCCACTTCAAAGAATTCATCCATTGTTCCCCATCCGCCCGGCATCATGATAAAGGCCTGTGCGTACTTGGTGAACATTACTTTTCTTACAAAGAAGTAATCAAAGTTGATAGAGGTATCTCTGTCTATAAAGGCATTGCTCGATTGCTCAAAAGGCAGTGCGATGTTCAGCCCCACAGATCGGCCTTTGGCCATACTGGCGCCTTTGTTGGCCGCTTCCATAATGCCCGGTCCACCACCTGTAATGATGCCAAACCCAGCCTCTGCAAATCGCTTGGATATCTCTACCGCCAGCTCATAATATTTATGTCCCGGTTTTGTTCGTGCTGATCCGAAGATGGATATACAAGGGCCTATTTTCGCCAGGGTCTCAAAACCCTGTACAAATTCGGCCATGATCTTAAATATCTGCCAGCTGGAGTGGGCTTTGGTCTCCGTCCAGTCCCGCATTTTTAGTGTCGTGAGTTGGGGTTTCATCTTATGTAGTAGCAGCCGTTAGCGGGCTGATCTTTTTAGAGCTTAAAAATAACAGTAAAAATGTCAGCGAAGCGTTAATAATAAGTAATTCAGTACCAATGCTGTAGCCGCCCAACCATGCTGTATCATGCTGTTTCAGCACATAACAAAGTGCCGGTGCTGCAATGCAGATCACCGGTACAAACTGGTTCCTTACATTGCGTTTGGTGAGTATGCCGAATGCGAATAGTGCCAGCAGTGGCCCGTAAGTATAACCAGCTACCACCAGTAGTATCTGTATCAGCGATCCGTTATCCACCATACGGAATATGAATATGCAGGCCAGGAACACTATAGCAAATGAATTATGCACGATCAGGCGGGTGCGTTTTTGCTGCGCCTCGGTCATGCCTTCTTTGCGTCTTATTGCAAGTATATCTATGCAAAACGATGAGGTTAGTGCAGTAAGTGCACCATCTGCACTCGGGAATACTGCTGATATCAGCCCTATCAGGAAGGTAACCGTGATATAGAATGGCAGCCCGCTCATCACGGCAATTGTTGGGAATATATCGTCACCCGCTGCAGTTATACCATTTGCATTGGCATACAGGTACAGCAGCCCGCCCAGCAGCAGGAAGATAAAGTTGGCAGCCAGCAGTATAAAGCAGAACGAGATCATGTTCTTCTTCGAATCTTTAAGATTGCTTACGCTTATGTTTTTCTGCATCATTTCCTGGTCCAGCCCGGTCATGGCTATGGTTATAAATGCACCGCCCAGTATCTGCTTCAGGAAGA
>CAYZKL010000100.1:10980-11650 GCA_964478855.1 uncultured Flavipsychrobacter sp. | reverse complement strand
ACCAGCGACCTACTGATTACAAATCAGTTGCTCTACCATCTGAGCTAAAGTGGCTTATTTTGTTAAAGAACTTCATCCCTTCTTATAAAGGGACTGCAAAAGTAGATAACTAAATTTGGTTTTACAAATAATTTTCAGGTTTATCGCGGAATGTTTTTTGATTTTTTTTGAAATACGCCCTGAAACATCAATAAAATGCCCGCCAAGACTGGCTTCTGCCGGGATTACCGACAATCGGACAAAGTGTTTAGAAGAGAATATTAAAGGATAAAAGCCAACAAAACAGACTTAGATCTTCGCCGGATTGGACAACTGAATAGTTATTGTATCTATCTGCCAGTTAGTACTTCTGTTCTTATACCTGATCGAGATAATACCATTAATAGTATCCTTTGCGGCATTCATACGACCCCAACCCCATAATAATTTGAAGTTGTCATTTACAGCATGCCATGGGGATGCGGTATCAACAGCGAAAACGTAGTTATCAACGGTATCCATCTGGCAGACGATATTGTCATAAAAAGCGTTATTGAAGAAATTAGCAAGGAAGAATGTAGTAGGCGTAGCTGTTTCCTTTAACTGAACCGGATAAGTAGAGTCTTGCCCACGCACAGCCGGAGAATCGCAACCAACATTAACCTGGTTTGAAGAGGATGTGCCAAAGAAC
>CAYZKL010000100.1:0-10970 GCA_964478855.1 uncultured Flavipsychrobacter sp. | reverse complement strand
GAACTTAGTAGCAGATGCAATGGAACAATCACTTCCTTCAAAACCTACAGGACAATTGCATTTAGGCAGATCAGTGGCTGTATCCATACTGCAATAACCACCATTCTGGCAGATATAATTGTTGCAGTTTACTATAGCTGCTGGTTTTTTACATGATACATAGGCAACCATTAGAAAAGAAAACATCCCAACGATGGCAGCTAATAATATATTCCGGCTCTTACTTAACATGGCATAAATTTAGGAAAACTTTTCAATACAATAGCACATACAAAAAATAAACATAATATAACATTGCGGTGCTAAAAGCAATCTTTACTTTTCGGTTAATAATATAAAACAGAACGTCTAAATGGCATTCCTGTACTAAACCTGCTTCAATTCTGCTATTAAAGTCTGTAAAACCTTCTTAGCGTCACCAAACAACATAGACGTTTTAGGACGGAAGAAGAGCTCATTTTCAATACCCGCATATCCGGGCTTCATGCTTCGCTTGTTTACGATCACATGCTCAGCCTTTTCTACCTCAAGGATAGGCATTCCGTATATAGGGCTTGAAGCATCTTCTTTGGCTGCCGGGTTTACCACGTCGTTCGCACCAAGTATCAGTACAACATTGGTTGCACCCATCTGGTCGTTTGCATCTTCCATTTCCAGCAGTTTTTCATACGGCACATCGGCCTCAGCGAGCAATACGTTCATATGGCCCGGCATACGGCCAGCCACCGGATGGATACCGTAAACTACTTCCACGCCTTTTTCATTAAGTATTTTCTCCAGTTCGTGACAGGTATGCTGTGCCTGGGCAACAGCCAGCCCGTAACCTGGAATGATCATCACCTTCTGAGCATATGCCATCAATACCGCAGTATCATTCAGTGATATTTCTTTAAAGTTGCCCTGGTCTTTTGCGCCGGCAGGACCTCCTGCTTTTGCACCGCCAAACGAACCTATCAATACATTTTTCAGTGAGCGGTTCATGGCTTTACACATCAGTATCGTTAATATAGTACCCGCAGAACCTACAAGGATACCCCCTGTAAGCATAACAGGATTATCATAAAGGAAGCCGCCGAATGCTGCCGCAACACCTGTAAATGAATTGAGCAACGATATAACGACCGGCATATCAGCACCGCCGATAGGCATTACAAACAGGATACCATATAATGCAGAGAGTGCAAGGATACCATAAAATAATGCAGGCATATCAGGGAAGAAACCACCTACGACGATCACAACCAATGTGATAAGGCCTGCAAACAATATGAAATTGATGGCCTGGCCACCCGGTATCGTGCGATCCTTAATGCTGCCATTCAGCTTGCCCCATGCTACCATGCTACCTGCAAAAGAAACAGTACCGATCAGCATTCCCAATACTACAACTATCATCTTCCCTGTTTCAGGGGTGGTAGTAGCAATGTTGGCCATTATGTGGCGATACTCTATTATTGATATCAGCATGGCACAAGCACCACCCATACCATTGAACAGGCTCACCATTTCCGGCATTGCCGTCATCTGCACCTTTTTAGATACCATGGTGCCTACAACAGTACCGATGATGAGTGCGGCAAATATCCATATGTAATTGTGGAGCGGTTCGTTATTCTCCCCTTTGTACAGGAATATGGTACCAAGTATGGCCAAAGTCATACCTCCTGCTGCAACAAGATTACCTTTCCTTGCTGTATCAGGATGTGACAACATTTTGAGGCCCATTATGAATGTAACAGACCCTATAAGGTAAACTAACTGGAGTATTGCGTTTTCCATAAATATCAGGAATTTCTTTTGTGGATTTAGTTTGGGAAAATATTACTTCTTCTTCTTTTTGCCGAACATCTCGAGCATACGATCTGTTACCACAAAGCCACCTACCACGTTGAGTGTACCAAGTATCACTGCAAGGAAACCCAGCGTAAGGGCAAGGTAATCATCGGTATGAGCCTGGCCCATAACAATGATAGCACCAATGATCACGACACCATGAATAGCGTTGGCGCCACTCATAAGCGGAGTATGTAATACCGAAGGAACACGTGATATAACCTCTATACCCAAAAAGACAGAAAGGATAACTATGGTGATGAGCCTGTAAGTGGCCGGATCGGTAAATAAACTAATTATTGAATCCATGATTTATGATTTATGATTTGCAGAAGTATTTGATCTATGTACATCAGGCAACAACACCTTTGAGCGATAATACTCTTTCGTTGACAATAGCGCCATCGTGCGTAATACAAGTGCCCTTTACGATGTCATCATCGAAATTGAGATTGAGGCCACCATCTTTATCAATGATCAGCTTTGAGAAGTTAAGCACATTCTTGCTGTAAAGCTTGCTGGCATCAGCCGAAGCAGTAGCTGCAAGTGCAGAATTACCAATTATGGTAACGCCATTGTGCATAATGGTCTTGTCATTTTCAGTAAGATCGGTATTACCACCTGTTACTGAAGCCAGATCTATGATCACAGAACCGGCACGCATATCTTCGATCATCGCTTTGGTGATCAGTATTGGTGCTTTTTTGCCTGGTATTTGTGCTGTAGTAATAATTATGTCTGATTTTTTGGCGTGCTCATGAATTTTTTCACGCTGTTTACGCTGAAAATCTTCGCTCTGCTCTACGGCATAACCGCCTGCTTTGGATGCATCAGCAGCACCCTCAACCTCTACAAACTTTGCACCCAGGCTCATTACTTCTTCCTTTACCGCAGGGCGTGTATCAAACACTTCTACAACAGCACCCAACCTGCGCGATGTGGCAATAGCCTGTAAGCCTGCAACACCGGCACCAAGTATCAGAATTTTGGCCGGGGGAATACTACCCGCTGCCGTCATGAACATAGGAAAATACCTGCTGTACTGGAATGCTGCAAGTAACACTGCTTTGTAACCGGCAATATTGGCCTGTGAACTCAGTACATCCATTGACTGGGCACGTGTAGTACGTGGTATGGTATCCATACTGAAGACAGTATAACCTTTGTCTGCCCACTGCTGCATCAAGCCCGGATTGAACAATGGCTGGTATACACCCATTATTACCGCACCCGGTTTTACATCGCCTACATTACCGGCAGTCAATGTGAGTACCGCATCTGCAGATGAGCGAATATCCTGCCCGCTCTTAATAACTGCTCCGGCATCTGTATAAGACTGATCGCTGTAAAAAGAAGTGGTGCCTGCACCATGTTCTACCCAAACGGCCACGTTCATTTTTACCAGGGCCGCTACTACCTCCGGCACGAGCGAAACACGTGTTTCCGGGGCCTGCTCTTTCAATACACCTATTACCATAATATAATTTCCGGATAGTTTAAGACGTGTAAAATAGGGCTTTCTTTGAAATAACCAAAATTATAATGCAAAGATTTCTGCTCCCTGCTGAGCAGTATTATTTTTTCATCAGCCTATTTAAAAGTAACTTGCAGGTAGTATCTGATACCGCAATATTATGGGCTCATACAGCATAGGAGAGGCACTGAACCTGCTGCTCGAAAAATCTCACTGGAAACCAAAAGTTATCGAACTGCGTATGCGGGATGAGTGGGAAGCTATTGCCGGGAAGACCATATCGAAATACACGCGGAATATAAACCTGTTCAATAAAAAGCTGACCATTTATACTGATGTAGCGGCACTAAAGCAGGAACTGCACCTTGGCAGGGAACAACTGGCCGCGACCATCAATGAATACTTTAACGAGCGTGTAGTTGAGGAGATCATTATCAAGTAATTCACCCCACCATCAAAAAATAGTCATTAACTCTTCAAGGTGCTTCACTTCGTATGTTGGTTTGCGGGAGTGGGGCTGCTGGTGCGGATTATAATACACAGTGTCCATACCGGCATTGATAGCGCCTAATATATCTATATCCACAGCATCACCGATCATTATACTATGGTCTATATCGGCATTGGCAGCCTTTAATGCAAAGTCGAAAATGTCTTTATGCGGCTTCATGCTGTAGCTCTACTCGGAGGTAATCAGGTGGGTGAAGTAGCGGGCTATGCCTGAGTACTGGAGTTTTAACCGCTGCGTAGTCTCAAAGCCATTGGTTATCAGGTGCATTTCGTAACGGCCCTTACAATGTTCCAGCACTTCTTTTGCATGAGGTACCAATTGTGTCTGCACAGGCAGTATCTCCAGGAAGGCAGTGCTAAGCTCATGTGCCAGTGCGGTATCTGCGATCTTATGATCGAGCAGCATCAGCCACATGCGCTTCCACCTTAGTTCGTCCCGCTTGATGTAGCCATTCCTGTAGCGCTCCCACAGCTTATCGTTATGCACATTATAAGCCTTGAACAATCCTTCGAAATCTTCAATACCACGGCCCGCAAGGTCATACTCTTCATATAGCTTGTGCAGTGTGACCCTGGAATTCATATCGAAATCCCAAAGCGTATGATCGAGGTCGAAGAATAAGTGTTTATATGGTTGCGGCATTGTCTGTGTCTGTTGTAATAATGGCGTATTACAAATCTACAATAATATCGCCATCACGTCATCGGGCTCAGCGCTGTTTGCTGAAAAACTCTTTCAGTTCCCTGCTCATTTGTTCGCCACGGCGTTTCAGGTCCTGCAGTTCATTTTCCATATTGCGGGTAATGTCATGGAAGGTCATAGGGTTGGCAGCATTACCGTAAAGTTCTTCCCTGCTTTTAGCTGCAGGAATAACAGCCCAGGCTATAATATAGGCAATCAGTCCGATACCGGCAGTAAAGAAAAGCACAGCCATGATAAGCCTGATGATAACAGGATCTATATCGAAATAACGAGCGAGACCACTACATACGCCGCCTATCACTTTATCATACGGATCGCGCAGCACACGGGTGCGGGCATTATGCTGATACTGCTGCTGAGTATTATATGTGTACTGCCTGTTATTTTGTTGTGAGTGATTTTGCTGGTAAGTATTACCGGTGGTACTGCCACCGTCATTAAGGTCGCTGGCGGCACCGAGTGTTTCTATCAGTTTATTGACGTCGGTACTGTCGATAGCCGGAGAACCGCCCTGCAGGCGGATGGCAAATAGTTCCGCTATCCTGTTCTCAATATCTTCAATTATTTCCTTTCCATCCTCTCCGGCAAACTGCCTCTGCAGCGATGAAATATATTCTTTCAGGATGCTGTAAGCATCTTCTTCTATCGGGAGTACGCGGCCCGCAATGTTGATCTGTATAATACGTTGCATAGTATGTGTGTTTTTATAGTGGAATTGTGAGGTCATTAACTGCTTTACTTAATTCGTCCCAGGTGGTGCGGAGCTGTTCATAGAACTTTACTCCCTCAGGGGTAAGTGCAAAATATTTTCTTGGAGGGCCTGACAGGCTTTCCTCCCACCGATAACTGAGCATACCTGCATTCTTGAGGCGGGTAAGCAAAGGATACAATGTTCCTTCCAGCACTACCAGCTTTGCGCCCTTCAACTGCTCCAGGATATCACTCGGGTAAGCCTCCTGTTGGCGCTGTATGATACCCAGTATACACAGCTCCAGCAAGCCTTTCCTCATCTGCGATTCTGTATTCTCTATTGCCATTGCTTTCAATTTCTACCCAAAGGTAGGCAAAAAATAGTATTATGCAATACATAGTACCTTGTTAAATTATTTTTGATGGCTAAAATGCCTGCTTCCTATTGATATTTTATTATTTTTATAAAAATAATATCATGAAAAAGCACATAACCCTTTCGATAGCGATTATATCAATGATAGCGTGCAGCGCAAACCGCACTACTGCCCAGGAAAAGGATGATATATACCGCCACTACAAGGGCACTATAGGTAAGGATACCGTGACTTTAGACCTAATCTTTGGCTTTAAAGGCGGATCGAACTATGGCGGCAGTGCTTATTACCGCAAAAACAGCGATGCTATAACCAGGTTCCTTATCGGTGAACCACCAAGCCAGGATCAACATCAGACATTGTATTGCGTAGAAGTAGTGCCGGGAAGTGAATTTGAACGCAACAAATCTCCAAAATGGGAGATAAAGATGACCGGCAATAAACTTCAGGGCAAATGGTACAGTATCGGGAAAACAACAGAAGCAGACATTGATCTTACAGAAGACTACAGCCGTTCCTACCCAATGGACATTTACGTAAAAAGAACAAAAGCAATAGATGATACAGTAAAGACTGCAACGGCTGATAATTTCTTTCTTTACGCTAAACCCTCTGCGGCGGTGAAACCAAGAGATGCGGCATTTATAAACAGTAAGATCAATAAGATACCGGTAAAATATCTTACGAGCTTCCTGAAAGACAAACCTGCAACTAATCAGATGACTCTGATGTACCTCATGCCCGTCTACAATGATAAAGGGTTCCTGACATTGAAGATGCAGTATGGCTATGAGAGCTACCCGGAAAATGAAGCTTACCTATGCCTGGATGTGGAACAAAAACGAATGCTTGCGTATGATGATATCATGGAAAATGATCCGGAATTGCTTTCAGCAATACTGGGCAAGGCATACAGCAAGCTCAAGGATACAAATGCGAATGCAACAACAGGTATCTCCCCTACTAAAAATGTAATGATCACCTACAACGGTATCATCTTCCATTACAATAACAAACAGATAGCAGGAGAAGAAAATGTGAGTATATACGTGCCATATTCAGAACTAAGCAGTTTACTGAAAAAAGATTTTAAGAACCGGATGGGCCTGTAACCTATTGCTGCTGCTGAATTTTTCTCACCTTTGCGTATGCCTTTCAAAAAGATACAGCAGGAAGATATATTGTTTTTCAGATCACTGCTGGAAGAGCGGTTTGTACTTACAGATACCGAACATATAGGCCGCTGCGCCAGCGACCAGACGGAAGACCTGCATTACCCACCCGAGGTAGTACTGCAGCCCGGCACTACGGAAGAGATCAGCAAGATAATGAGCTACTGCAATGAGCACCGGATACCTGTAACGCCCCGCGGCGCAGGTACAGGGCTCAGCGGCGGCGCACTGCCCGTGTTTGGCGGCATATGCCTGGACATGAAGCGGTTCAATAAAGTACTGCATATAGATAAACGCAATTTCCAGGTGACGACGGAACCCGGTGTGATAACACAGGAACTACAGGAACTGTTGAAAACAGAAGGACTCTTCTACCCTCCTGATCCTGCGAGTAAGGGGTCATGCTTTATAGGCGGAAATGTGTCTGAGAACTCAGGCGGGCCGAGGGCTGTAAAGTATGGTGTAGTGAAAGATTATGTACTGAACCTGGAAATAGTACTGCCCAACGGCGAGGTAATGTGGACGGGAGCCAATGTGCTGAAAAACGCAACAGGATATAACCTTACACAACTGATAGTAGGCAGCGAAGGCACTCTGGGCATCATCACAAAGATCGTATTGCGGCTGATACCTGCGGTAAAGCATGACCTGTTGCTGCTGATACCTTTCCGGTCTGCTGTGCAGGCATGCGAGGCGGTCAATGCGATATTCATGGCGGGCTATACACCGTCGGCTATGGAATTTATGGAGCGGGATGCACTCGAATGGTCCATGCGGTATGTGCAGTCTGTGGGGGTACACCTGCCCGATGATATAGCGGCACACCTGCTGATAGAAGTAGATGGCAATAATATGGATGAACTGTACAAAGATGCAGAAGCCATATCGCAGATAGCACAGCAGTACGATATAGACGAGGTATTGTTTGCAGACACCCATGAACAGAAACAAATGCTGTGGACCTTGCGGAGGAAAGTAGGTGAAGCGGTAAAAAGCAATTCGATATATAAAGAAGAAGACACCGTAGTGCCTAGAGCCGAACTGCCGGAGCTACTGACCATAATAAAGGCACTGGGCAAGGAGTATGGATTCCAATCGGTATGCTATGGTCATGCCGGCGATGGCAACCTGCATGTGAACATAGTAAAGGCCGATATGAGTGACGAGGATTGGAAACATAAATTGCCATTGGGTATCAGGCAGTTATTTAAAGAAGTGGTACGGATGGGCGGAACAATATCGGGCGAGCATGGTATAGGCCTGGTACAGAAGGAGTATATGGATATTGCTTTCAGCGGCGCTCAGCTGCAACTGATGCAGCAGATCAAGCAGGTTTTTGATCCGAAAGGGATATTAAACCCGGGCAAGATCCTGATGTCTTAAGGAATACATAAAATGCCTGTGGACGTGCGATCGAATGGTATTTTATGTTAACTTCGTAAATATAATTTTTCATTATGAAATATATTATTCTTGCCCTGTTGCTGTCATTGGGTGTGCAATTATCTGCACAGGAAGTATATACCAGTTCCGGCAAATCGAAATATAAGAAGAAGAAAACGGAGGGGTATGACCCTGAGAAGCTCATAGTTGGTGGCGGGTTCAATGTGAACTTCGGCAACGGCTACCTGAACCTGGGTGTATCGCCCTCGGTTGGCTACAGGTTTACCAAGCGTTTCTCAGCAGGGGTAGTGGTTGGTTACCAGTATTTCAGGTTCCCGCAGAACATTTATGACTACACCAATCCGAATAAAATATTTTATGCTAAAGAGCATATAGTGTACCCGGGTGTATGGTCGCGCTTTTTTGTGTTCAATAATGTATTCCTTTCGGCAGGTTTTGAGTATAACTTCATCAACCTGAAAGCATACGACTATTACTATGACAATTTCGGCAATCAAATTATATCAGAGGGAAAGGCTAATGTTACCGTACCTGCTTTACCGGTGGGTATAGGCATCAGGCAACCTGTAGGTGGCAGGGTATCTATATTGGCAGAACTTATGTATGATGCGCTGCAACAGCAATACAGCCCTTATTACGGTCAGCCGTTCTTAAGGATCAGCGTACTTGCGGGAATGTAATCTGCGGATCAATCACTTGATGAAGGGGTAACGACCATAACAAAATTTAAAACGGATGGCTGCGGTTGCAGCCTTTTTTTATCTTTATTGGTAACTAAATAGATATGACCGGCGAATTTGATTTCATTGCTGTTTTGAAATACAAGACAACTAACGAAGGAGGAAGGGAAACACCTGCATTTACGCGAATTAGACCGGCAATAAAATTTCCTTTTTCAGCGTATCAAACAACTAGCCAGCAAACTTTTATTAATAAAGGCATTGTTCATCCTGGCGATACTGTAGAAGCCGGAATCAATATATTAGCTGTCGATATTTTCCGAAATTGTTTAGAAGAAGGGATGAATTTTGACTTTAGAGAGGGTTCCAGAATTACCGGCACCGGACAAATCACCAAGATCTTAAACCTCTCTCTGAAAAAATAAGTAATGAATTCCAACCAATAAGCTAACTGACTTTCGGTGTTGAGATGACGACTTATGAAACTATAACAGGTAGCACGAAAATTTCTTAAACTACAATATCACGCCTTCCGCCACATTGAATCAAATATGACTCATAGTGTTTACTATCATCATATATTGTAAACGTAACCATGTTTGAGAATTTAAGTATCAACATGCCTGAAACGTCACTTTTTACTTCTTTGATTATACAACCTAGCATATCGCAAATTATAGTTGCTTCTTTCTTGTAACTATCTATTCTGATAATCGTCCCATCAATATTTTCATAATCGCATTCGCTTGTCACTGTCAGTAAAATATCCTTGTCAAAATGTAAAATTAATTCGTTCAAACCAATACATACTTGGCCTAATTGTGCTCCGAGCAGAAATGATAAATCGATATTTTTCGACAATCCGTACATAATTCAGTATTTACCTATCATAATACGTAGACACAATAAAACCCATTATCTCATGTCCAATGTGTTCTCCTTTAAACTCAAAATCAATTTCCACACTGGCCTCTTTTAATCTATTTGAGTTATCATAGCCTTTATAGAGCGGAAAAGAAAATGATTCCCTTTTCACCATGTACAATGTATCATAATTAGTTTCCCATTTACCGATGTCAGGAATTTCATATCTTATCAATAAATCGTGCAGCTTTTCTATTTTAAAGTCCGTATTAAAAATGTCCGGCTCTATTTTCCATAACATAGATTTGGCCTCCACATAATTTCCCGCTTTCACTTTATTTAAAAAAACTAATGCAACCTCTTTATTTGATCCAGGTTTTGGAGTACACCCCAATGTCAAAAAACATAGGAACCCAAATAATATTCTATTGATTATATTTTTTGCCATAGTTATTGGACGTAGCCTATGATATGAAGAGATTAAAGTTAAATAAAACCACCCAATTTGCATACCAATAATAGTTTAGCTGAAACTCATAGGGTGCCATTCGTGCAACCCACATGAAGCGTTAAAGCAGATTTCGATTACTTTTGTTTATACAATATGAGTTCAGCTATATTACTTGCCATCATCCTGGTCTATTTCGCAGTATTGCTGGGAATAGCATTTTATACTTCCCGTCATTCAGACAATGAGTCCTTTTTCATAGGCGACCGCAACAGCAAGTGGTGGCTGGTAGCCTTTGGCATGATCGGCACCTCGCTATCGGGCATGACATTCATATCGGTACCGGGTACAGTGGGGTCTGCGGGGTTCAACTATTTCCAAGTGGTGATCGGCTACTGGCTGGGCTACTTCGTGGTCGCATTTGTATTGCTGCCATTATATTACCGGTTAAAGCTCACATCTATATATACCTACCTGGAAGGCAGGCTGGGTATGACCGCGTATAAAACCGGAGCACTGTTCTTCATACTGTCGCGAACACTTGGCGCAACGCTGAGGCTATACCAGGTGATCAAGGTGCTGGAGAAATTTGTGCTGGAAGGCATGGGTATATCATTCGAGGTAACAGCGGTCATCATACTGGTGCTGATACTGCTGTACACCTACCGTGGCGGCGTAAAAACCATAGTATGGACCGATACACTACAGACCACCTGTATGCTGCTGGCACTGGTAGTATGCGTACTCTATATCATGAACAACCTGCACCTTGACTTTAGCAGTACATGGACGGCCATGAGCGAAAAAGGATACAC
>CAYZKL010000099.1:8028-11739 GCA_964478855.1 uncultured Flavipsychrobacter sp. | reverse complement strand
CTGTGCCTAACGTACCATCTGAAATACTGATACCACGTAACACATGGGCAGATAAAGAAGCTTACGACAAGAAAGCAAATGAACTTGCAGGACTGTTCGTAAAGAACTTTGCAAAGTATGCCGATAAAGCAAACGATGAGATCCGTTCTGCAGCACCGGTGGTACTGGTAGATGCATAATAATACAGAAGTGTATAAAAGTATAAGGGCTGCTCCGAAAGAGCAGCCCTTATACTTTTATGTCAGCAAATATATTACCTGAATGACATTGCTTCTTTGCCTGCCATTTTTCGCAATATGGATAACTGGCCTATATGCAAAGACTCATGAGAGAGTAAAAATGCGAGCAGCCCCAATAAAGTAGGATCTGCAATAGGAGCAGGTGATGGAGCGGTAGCGGCAAGTGTATCTTCGCCCAATCCTGCCAATGCCTCGGCGATAGCGGGTGCAGTGCTGTTCCAGCGATCAAGTATCACTTCGAGGGAAGGGTATTCTGCATTTACGTCAAGAGCTACACCACGGTCGAATGCGGCGGCATAACCATTATCGAACGGAAGGCCGACGGTCCTTGATAAGCTATTGATACGGGTATGGAGCAGGTGGCCTGCTACCCATTTTATATTGTTGGTAGTATCTGTGTTTCGGATATTAGCTTCGGCATCAGAGATGCCAGACAGTACATTTGCAAACAATCTTGTCTGCATATCGAATTGCGCCCTGAGTGCGGCTGTGGGATGTAACATAAGTTGAGTATGATCAATTAAAATAAAAACGGCGGGAATATCCCGCCGTTAAGCATTATTTGTTGGAGTGCATAGCAACACCGTTGCCCTCTGTGTCGATGAAGAAAGCCATGTAGCCAATATCATCACTGATCTTTGTTTTTGGCATAGTGATCTTACCGCCGGCAGCTTCTACCTTACCGAGTGCGACGTCCAGATCGGGGTTGCCATTGAAATAGATCTTCGCACCATCTAAAGATGGTTTGTGCATAGGCCCTTCTACCAGGCCACCAGATACCTTGCCGTTCATATCCTCAGCAGGAAAGAAAGCCATTTTCATGCCCATCATTTCTGACTGCTCCAGTTTAACGGAGAATATTGTTTCATAGAACTTTGTAGCCCTGGCGATATCGCTTACCGATACTTCGAACCAGTTAATAATGTTTACTGAACCGTCCATGTTGATTGTTTTTTGATTGTTAGGAATATATATTAATAAAAAAATTGCTCATAAACTATTTTACCGTCTACTACCTCGTAAACTGAGAGTTCTTCCACTTTCACGCGGCTTGCGCCTTTCATAGTGACATTGATAGTCGTAGGAACACAAAAGAACTTACCATTGACCACCGGATCGGCGAACGACCCGCCATGGTTCTCTTCGATCATTTCGGCAAACTCTTTGCCTTTGGCCAAAACCTTATCCTTGCCTATAGTGAGCGGCGCAAAGGAGCCCGGAGGTTCCACGCAAACGATATTGTCAGCGTACAATTCTTCCTGTGCCTGAAATATGAGGCCCTGGCGACAAAGTGCTACAAGACGGTCCGCTACCTGTTGTGTTGTCATGTTGTGTAGTTTTATAATGCAAACATAGGCTCATAAAACGAAAGGGGGGAAGTGCAGATACGGCATCTTTGGGGTTAATTGCGCCAAACAATAATATTATATTTGCAATGCTATATACTTGCACAAAAGCATCAATTATGAAGCACATATCTATAATAGTACCCGAAGGAGACAGCATACTCAGCAGTATAATAGGGCCATACAAATTGTTTGCATCTGCCAATGTATATATGGAGCAGCGGGGCATGCCGCCTGTATTTGACGTGCATATGGTGGGGCTGAGCAAGGAGACGAAATTGTATGAAGGCCTGTTCTCTGTACACCCTGATCAGCAGATGAAGGATGTGAAAAAGACAGACCTTATCATCATACCCGCGCTGATGGGGAAGTCGCTGGAGCTGAACGGAGCATTTATACCATGGATAAAAGACCAGCACAAGAAAGGAGCCGAGGTAGCAAGCCTGTGTGTAGGGGCCTTTCTACTAGCAGCTTCTGGGCTTGCAAACGGGAAGAAGATAGCGACGCATTGGCAAGCAGCAGACAAGTTCAGACAACTGTTTCCTGAAGTGGAACTGGTGGCTGATAAGATCATAACCGATGAGGATGGTATCTATTCGAGCGGCGGCGCCTACTCATTCCTGAATCTTGTACTCTACATTATAGAGAAGTATTGCGGCAGGGATGTAGCTGTGTACCTGTCGAAACTTATGGAAGTGGACATAGAGCGGGACAGCCAGTCGAGATATTCAATATTCACCGGGCAAAAAGAACATGAGGATGAGCCGATAAAGAAAGCACAGGAGTATATAGAAAGTAATGTAAGCGAGAAGATATCAGTGGAGCAACTGGCAGGTCTGTTCCTGATCAGCAGGCGGAACTTTGAAAGACGGTTCAAGAAAGCGACAGCCAATACACCGGTGGAATACCTGCAACGAGTGAAGATAGAAGCTGCGAAGAAAAGCCTGGAAGCAGGAAGGGAAAATATAAATGAAGTGATGTATGCGGTAGGATACTCCGACCGAAAAGCATTCCGTACTGTGTTTAAGAAGTTTACCGGATTGTCACCTCTTGACTACCGGAAGCGATACAGCAGGGCGGCAACAGCATGACCCATACAGGTAATTAATTCATTACATTCAAATCGTTAACTGTCAATAGTTATGAAGCCATAGCTAAAGATTATTTTGCGGTGTCTCAATTTTGTTTAATTTTAGTGAATAAAAGTTAAACAAAATGCAGTCTTATCATATCAACGATCTTGAACGGCTTACCGGGATAAAGGCACATACTATAAGAATATGGGAGAAAAGGTATGCCCTGATCATGCCGGAGCGGACAACGACCAACAGACGATCGTATGATAATGACCAGGTGCGTAAACTGCTGAACGTATCGAGCCTGTTGTCGAAGGGGTACAAGATATCTAAAATAGCTGCATTCAGTGAAGCAGAGATCAATAGTAAAATACTGACAAGCGGCATCACCGAACAGATGGACATAGCATGTACCAACTATGTAAACCGCCTGATGCAACATATGATCGTATACGACGAGCAGGGGTTTGAGCAAACATTTGACGCTGCCAATAAGGAACTGGGTATGCACAATACGATGATGAAAGTCATCTATCCGTTCCTGTATAAAACCGGAATATTCTGGAGCGTAAATAACGCCATGCCTGCACAGGAACATTTTGCCAGTAACATCATCAGGAAAAAGCTGATAACGGCAACAGCAGCACTATCTGTAAAGAACAAAAAACCTAAAAAGGCGTTGCTTTTTTTACCCGAAGGGGAGTGGCATGAGATCGGTTTATTATTTGCCGATCATATAATCCGATCGAAGGGGCACAACGTATATTACCTGGGGCAGAATGTACCGTACAAGGACCTTAGAGTTGTAATAGATGCTATTCATCCCGAATACCTGCTTGCTTTCTATATTTACCCACGACCATCAGAGGAAGTAGCTATTGAAATTGAAGAGCTTGTGCGCATGTATCCGGATGCCCAGCTATTGCTTGCAGGAGATAGTAATTTGTTTGCTCATGTAGACTTCAGTCATCACAATATTCATCATTTGGCCACAATAGATAGTATTATGCAATTTTTGTGATATTTTTTTGAAATTAGTAATATTTTAGT
>CAYZKL010000099.1:4425-8018 GCA_964478855.1 uncultured Flavipsychrobacter sp. | reverse complement strand
GCCTGATCTACTAATGATGTTTTACGTAACACCAAAACCGCAGGAAGAAATAGATAAGGAGATAAAGATGCTGGCAGTGAAAAATGCGGGAAAGAAAGTGTTAGTGGCAGGAAACACTACTCTTTTCAGTAAGAAGAAAGAGAAGAACGTGACCTACATGACCGGAGTGAATGACCTGGAGGATTTATTGGCAAAATATAATTAACAGAAGAACTTGAAGAAGGTATCAATAATAGGGAGTGGATTTTCGGGCTTATCTGCTGCATGCTTTATGGCTAAGGAAGGTCATGACGTGACGGTGCATGAGAAGAACGATACTTTGGGCGGACGTGCCAGGGCTTTTGAAGAACAGGGTTTCCTGTTTGATATGGGGCCGAGCTGGTACTGGATGCCTGATATCTTTGAAAAGTTCTTTGCGCAATTTGGCAAGCGGCCTGAGGATTATTATCAACTGGTAAAACTGGATCCCGGTTTCCAGATGATATTCGGGAAGGATGATACGCTGGCGATACCTGCTGATATGGATGGCATCTACGAAGTGTTTGAACAGATAGAGAAAGGCAGTGCCGCACAACTGAAGAAATTCATGGCGGAAGGTGCATATAAGTACAGGGTAGGAATGCAGCACCTGGTCTATACACCATCATTCTCGTGGGCTGAGTTTGCGAGTTATGAAGTGATAACAGGAGCGGCAAAGCTGCAGATGTTCAAGTCGATGAAGACACATGTGCGCAGCTACTTTAAGGATGAGCGCCTGATAGCACTGATGGAGTTCCCGGTGCTCTTCCTGGGGGCAATGGCAAAACAGATACCGGCACTGTACAGCCTGATGAACTATGCAGCACTGTCGCTGGGAACATGGTACCCTATGGGCGGGATGACAGAGATAGTGAAGGGGATGAGTGAGTTGGCCAGGTCGCTGGGTGCAGAATTGAAAACGAGCAGCGAGGTAACGAACATCAATGTTATGAATGGAAAAGTGGCAGAGTTGCATACCATGAAAGGCAATTATGCAACAGATGGTGTGATAGCATCGGGCGACTACCACCACATAGAACAACTGCTTGCTAATAATGAGCGGAACTATACCGAACAATACTGGGATAAGAAAACGTTTGCGCCATCGTGCCTGATATTTTATGTGGGTGTGAACAAGCGTATAAAAAAGCTGATACACCACAACCTGTTCTTTGACACATCGATGGAGGAACATGCGAAGGAGATATATGAAAACCCTGCATGGCCGCAGGAGCCATTGTTCTACGTGTGCTGTCCATCGAAAACAGATGCTGCCGTGGCTCCGGAAGGAATGGAAAACCTGTTCCTGCTGCTGCCGGTAGCGCCGGGGCTGGAAGATACAGAGGCGATAAGAGAAAAATATTTTGCACTCCTGATAAAAAGAATGGAAGCATTGTGTGATGATGAGATCATGCCGCATATAGTGTATAAGAGAAGTTACTGTATCAACGATTTTGTAAAGGATTATCATGCTTACAAAGGGAATGCTTATGGACTGGCCAATACGCTGCGGCAGACCGCAGTGCTGAAACCATCTATGAGGAATAAGAAGGTAAATAATTTGTTTTACGCAGGACAACTGACAGTCCCGGGTCCGGGTGTGCCGCCCGCACTGATATCGGGACAAGTGGCTGCGGAGCAATTGATAAAAATATTAAAACGATGAAGCAATTATTTGATGATGTTTCTTTAGCATGCAGCAGGTTGACCACCAAGGCATACAGCACCAGCTTTTCGCTGGGGATATACTGCCTGGCTCCGCACCTGCGGCCGCATATCTATTCGATATATGGCTTTGTGCGCTTTGCTGATGAGATCGTTGATACCTTTCACGATTATAATAAGGTAGAGCTGCTCAGTGAATTCAAGGAAGAAACGTGGAAAGCCATAGAGCGGGGCATCAGCATCAACCCTATTCTGAACAGTTTTCAGCATGTGGTGAATAAGTATGGTATAGAGCATGACCTGATCACCTGCTTCCTGAAGAGTATGGAGACCGACCTGGAAAAGACTGACCATAATGAATACTCGTATGCTGAATACATAGTAGGATCGGCTGAAGTGGTAGGGCTGATGTGCCTGCGGGTGTTTACCGAGAATAATGATGCATTGTATAATGAACTGAAGCCATCGGCGATGAAGCTGGGGGCGGCGTTTCAGAAAGTGAATTTCCTGAGGGATATCAATATGGATTATAACCAGCTGGGGCGTACTTACTTTCCAGGGGTTGATTTCCACAGATTCTCGGCAAGGGAGAAGGATGAAATACAACAGGATATAGAAGCCGATTTTGCTGCTGCATTGTCGGGCATAAGGAAATTGCCTATGGCATCAAGGCAGGGAGTGTACCTGGCATACTATTACTACCGGAAATTGTTTTTAAAGATCAAGAATACACCAGCAGACAGGGTGATGTCTGTAAGGATAAGGATACCGAACCACGAAAAGCTGGGGCTGATGTTAAAGTCGATAGTGAGGCACCAACTAGGAATGTTATGAGGAAGCTGTTAACCATATTCTTAATGCTGTGTGCCGGTATAGCATATGCCGGTGGTACGAATATTGAGGAAGTGCGCAGGATGTATTACAGTGCTGCGGAAGGTGGTAAGCAGGCAGAGCAGTTTACGAAGATGATGGATGGAATGGATACCAAGGACCCAATATTGCTTTGCTACAAAGGTGCGGCGTATATGATGAAAGCTGACAGCTACTTTAACCCATATAATAAGCTGATGTCTTTCAGGAAGGGTAGGGCAATGGTTGAAGATGCAGTAAGTAAGGCGCCGGGAGCGGTGGAAGTACGGTTCATAAGATTCGGGATACAGGTGAATACCCCATCATTTTTGAACTACGATGATAATATACAGGAAGATAAAACAATGCTTATAAATAACCTGAAGACAATACAGGATACAGACCTGAAAGAACGTATCAGGAAGTACCTGCTGCAATCGGGTAAGTGTACAGAAAAAGAAAAAAACAGTTTACTATGAACGAGCAAGTGGTGTTAGTAAATGAGCGGGATAAGGAAATGGGTTTTATGCCTAAGATGCTGGCCCATATGCAGGGGGCGCTGCACAGGGCATTCTCTGTATTTATATTCAACAGCAAGGGCGAGATGCTGCTGCAACGCAGGGCAATAGACAAGTATCATTCCGGAGGGCTATGGACGAATGCATGCTGCAGTCACCCAAGGCCGGCAGAGAAAATATATGATGCTGCCAACCGCCGCCTGCAGGAAGAAATGGGGATGAAGTGCGAACTGGAAGAGCGGTTCAGCTTTGTGTATAAGGCGTACCTGGGGCAGGGGCTTACCGAGCATGAATTTGATCATGTGCTGACGGGATATACGGACGATACACCTAACCCTGATGCGGAAGAGGTGGCGGAATGGAAGTATATAGGTATGGAGGAACTAGAGAAGGATATAGAGCAACATCCGGAGCAATACACACAATGGTTCAGGATATGTATGAAGGAACATAAAGAGAAATTGTTATCAAAAGAAAAGAATGAAAATTTATAAGTTAGTACAAGAGCAGTATCTGCCGATAAGTGTTATTGAGGCGTGGGAT
>CAYZKL010000099.1:0-4415 GCA_964478855.1 uncultured Flavipsychrobacter sp. | reverse complement strand
TTCTTTTCATCTGCCGGGAACCTTGCCACGATAACACCGCCGGCATTAGGATTTGAGATACTTACTGAACTGGATGGCACGGCAGTATATGACGGTATGCGCATCAGGTACCGGGTGAGGCCGCTGCTGAATATACCGATGATATGGGAAACGGAGATAACTGAAGTAAAGGCCCCATTCAGCTTTATGGACCGGCAGGAAAAAGGCCCTTACGCACTGTGGGAACATAAGCATACGTTTACGCCGGTGGAAGGTGGTGTAAAAATGACGGATGAAGTGAGCTATGCCTTACCTTTGGGGTGGATAGGCGGACTGGCTCACAGCCCGGTGGTGAAGAAAAAGCTTGATGATATTTTTTCTTACAGAAGGAATGTATTGATCAAGCTATTTGGAGAATTAAAACAATAATTAAATGTGGCAAATTAATGTACTGGTAACGTTAGGTTCGTTCCTGGCAATGGAAGCGGTAGCATGGCTGACACATAAGTATGTGATGCACGGGCTGTTGTGGAAGCTGCATGAGGACCATCATAAAAAGAACCCAAGCTCCTTCTTTGAAAAGAATGACTATTTCTTCCTGATCTTTGCGATACCCGGTATCATCTGTTTAGGTATCGGTTCGTTCTATGAGCCGCTGATGATGCTATTCTTTGTGGGCTTAGGGATAACGATATACGGGTTTGCATACTTTATGGTGCATGATATATTCATACACCAGCGATTCAAGGTGTTGCGGAATACAGATAATTTTTACTTCAGGGCAATAAGGAGAGCACACAAGATGCACCATAAGCACCTGGACAAAGAGGACGGTGAATGTTTCGGGATGCTGTGGGTGCCGTTCAAATATTTCACTGAAGCACTAAAAAAGAAACATGCCTGAGCAATATACATACCTGCTTGTTGACTTCTGGTGTATTATTTTT
This sequence comes from uncultured Flavipsychrobacter sp., assembly GCA_964478855.1. GTDB lineage: Bacteria > Bacteroidota > Bacteroidia > Chitinophagales > Chitinophagaceae > Nemorincola. Next base: position 3,489 of record CAYZKL010000099.1, on the reverse strand, counting down.
CCTCTGGCTTTTTCCTTTTATCCCAAATTCAGGTTTTATAAGGAATGGCGGTACTTTGCATTGCCATGCCTGGCTACGGCACTGTTCTTTATCGTTTGGGACATTGCCTTTACCTATATAGGTGTTTGGAGTTTTAATCATAAGTATGTATGCGGATTGTATTATTTCGGGCTGCCGATAGAGGAGTATCTATTCTTTATCTGTATCCCATATGCATCTGTGTTCACGTACTACTGCATCAATGTATTCTTTAAGTTCAGGGGTAACTATGAATGGGTACACAAAGTATCGTGGATACTGGTAGTATTGCTGCTTGGTGTGGCACTGACACACCTGTACCAATTGTACACATCCGTGACTTTTATCCTTTTGGCCATGTTACTTACCTACCTTACCCTGAAGAAGGTTACTTATATGCCCGCATTCTATGTTTCGTTCCTGCTGATACTGATACCGTTCTTTATATCTAACGGAGTATTGACCGGCAGCTTCATAGGCAGAACGGTAGTGTCGTATAATAATAATTATAACCTGGGAATCCGGATGCTGACAATACCGGTAGAAGATACGTTCTATGGCATGCTCTTGCTGTTGATGAACACTGCGGGAATGGAGTTCACGAAACGTTATAATGCCGCCAACAGTATCAGCAGATTATAATTGCAGATAAATTATAGGGGAATGGTATTAAACCTTTTGACTAAATTAACGTCCTAATCAGTCATCATTCAAACGAATAAGAAATGCCTTTACGCCCGGTGTTGGTAAGCTGCCTGTTGCTTCTTTCTTTTATTTCCTTTTCTCAGCCATATACTATTTCAGGACGAATTGTTGATGTTAAAGACACATCTGCACTGATAGGTGTGACCGTAATAGTGATCAAAGCTGATGACAGTACCATAAAGACAGGCGGTGTTACAGATGCGGACGGAAATTTTGAAATACCGAATATCAATGCGGGTAAGTATCGTGTACGGATGGAGTATGTGGGCTACATGTCGGTAGCCAAGCAAGTGACCGTGACCGATAATAATGTGGGCCTGGGAACTATGAGCATGGGCACATCGGTAAATCAACTGAAGGGAGTGACGGTAGGGGCGAAGCAAATACGTGCGGAGCAACTGGGCGATACATCGCAATACAGGGCCGATGCTTTTAAAACGAACCCTGATGCGAGCGCTGAAGACCTGGTGAACAAAATGCCGGGCATATCATCGGACAATACGGGTGTGAAAGTAAATGGGGAAGCAGTGCAGCAAGTATATGTGGATGGTAAGCCGTTCTTTGGTACTGATCCATCGCTGGCGCTGAAAAACCTGCCTGCTGAAGTAATAGACAAGATACAGGTGTTTGATAAACTGAGCGACCAATCGAATTTTACAGGGTTTGATGACGGGAGCACACAAAAGACATTGAATATCATTACGAAGAAGAACAAAAGTACAGGCACATTCGGTAAGGTGTATGTCTGCAACGGAACAGACGACCGGTATATAGCTGGTGGCAACCTTAATATATTCAAGGGTGATCGCCGCATCTCACTATTGGGTATGTCGAACAATATCAACCAACAGAACTTCAGCTCAGAGGATATATTAGGTGCACTAGGCAGCAGTAGTGGCCAAAACAGGGGCGGCGGCAGAAGTGGCAGAGGGTCTTTTGGGGGTGGTGGAGGAAGCAATAATTTTCTTGTAGGACAACAGGGCGGTATTACTACCACAAACTCTTTGGGATTTAACTATAGTGATAACAGGGGTAAGAAGATAAAAGTATCGGGCAGCTATTTTTTCAATGGTTCAGACAATGTGACCGCAACCGATATTACGAGGAACTATTTTACACAGGCGGACAGCTCGAACGTGTATCATGAATACGATGATGCGACAGTAAGCAATTTTAATCATCGTGCGAACCTGAGAATGGAGTACACGATAGATTCCTCGAATTCCATCATCTTTACTCCTGGTGTTAGTTTTCAAAAGAACAATACTGTAAGCAATGCGGTGGCAGATAATAGTATAGCAGGCCTGCTCACCAGCACTACGAATAACAGGAGCACATCAGATAATAAAGGGTATAGTTCTAATAACAACCTGCTGTACCAGCATAAGTTTGGTAAACCAAGAAGAACTATCTCGCTGAACCTGAGCAATAGCATAAATGAAAAGACAGGTGAAGGCAGCTACTTGTCTGCCAATCATTTTTATACTCCCGCAGATTCCATTTATTCGCTCAACCAGCAATCGGACCTGTACAATAGGGGCAATACATTATCGGGTAATGTGACCTATACTGAACCAGTAGGCAAGAAGGGGCAGATAATGGCCAATTATAATCCATCGTACAGTAACAGCAGTGCCGATAAAGAAACCTTCAACCAGAACCTGACGACACAGCAATATACAGACCTTGACCCGAGGTATTCGAATAAGTATGAGAATACTTACATCACCCAGAAAGGTGGACTGAGTTATAGGATAGGAGACAGGAAATTAAACTTCAACTTTGGTGCAAATGTGCAATATGCTACACTGCATGGAGAACAAGAATATCCAAACAATTTTACCCTTGACAGGAACTTTACGAGCGTATTGCCAACTGCAATGTTTAACTACAAATATGCCGACGGAAGAAACCTTCGTATCATGTACCGTACCAATACCCAGGCACCATCGGTAAACCAGCTGCAGAATGTGGTGGACATCAGTAATCCGCTATTATTAAAATCAGGTAATGCGGGATTGCGGCAGAATTATGAACAGACGTTTATAGTAAGGTATGGCCTGACGAAAGCAAAGACAGCACGTAACTTCTTCCTGAACCTGTACGGTAATTATGTAACAGACTACATAGGTAATGCAACCTACATAGCTACCTCTGCACCTATTAACTTCACTGATCCATTCACCAATACAAGTATCCTGATAAACAGAGGTAGCCAGTTGACAAGGCCGGTGAACCTTGATGGTTATCTGGCCACAAGGTCATTCCTTACTTATGGTATGCCGGTGCAATTCATTAAAAGCAACCTGAACGTGAATGGCGGATTCAACTTCAGCAGGATACCGGGACTGGTAAATGATGTAGTGAACTATTCGAACAATTATATACCGTCTGCAGGATTGGTGCTGAGCAGCAATATTAATGAGAACCTTGACTTTACATTGTCTTATTCGGGCAACTACAACATTGTAAAGAATACGGTGCAGGCACAGGCCAATAATAACTACTACAATCATACCGCATCATTCAGGATCAACTATATATTCCTGAAGCACTTTGTAGTGAACTCTAACGTGACTGATAACTACTATACCGCATTCAGCAGCACAGGAGATCAGAACTTCATTTTATGGAATGCATATGTGGGCTATAAAATGCTGAAGAACAATGCACTGGAAGCACGCATCAGCGTATATGACCTGCTGAACCAGAATAAGAGCATCAGCCGTACTGTAACGGAAACCTACATAGAGAACAGCAACACAC
>CAYZKL010000098.1:4417-12006 GCA_964478855.1 uncultured Flavipsychrobacter sp. | reverse complement strand
ATATGTTGCCACGTCCGCAATTGGCCAATGGTATTGATGTCAGCCATTTTGCGCCGGGTGTTTATTTCATGCAGCTGACAGATGAGCAAACAAAACAAACGATCACAAAGAAGTTCATCAAGGAGTAATATGGTTAAAGGATCTGTGAGATCATTCAGGGGTATTTTGTTGTTGTTGCCGGTTATGCTGTTGTTTGGATTTAGTATAGCCGATACAAGGGCAATCAGTGATTTTCGCCTGCAGAATGTGGATGGTAAATTTGTTTCGCTCAGCGATTACCCCTCAGCAAAGGGATTCATTATAGTATTTACATGTAACCATTGCCCGTTTGCAAAACTATATCCGCCACGGCTCAATGAGCTTAATACTAAGTATAAACCGAAGGGTGTGCCACTTATAGCTATCAGTTCTACCGATACCATCATTTATGATGAAGATACTTACCCTAAGATGGTAGAGAAGGCTCATAATGAACACTTTAATTTTCCATACCTGTTTGATGGACTGCAGGTTGTAGCCAAAGATTTTAAGGCACAAAAGACGCCCCATGCCTTTGTGATATGGAAGGAGCAGGGCAAATGGGTGATAAAATATACCGGCGCCATTGATGATAATGGCGCCAACCCGGGCAAAGTGCAGCATAGGTATGTGGCAGATGCTGTTGATGCACTGCTGCAGGGCAACGAAGTGGCGGTAAAGGAAACTAAATCCATTGGCTGCCAGGTACACTTCAGGAAGTAGTCCGTTTGTTAGTTTGCCGCTATTCTGATAAGGTGTAATTTTGGGTGAAGAAATCTTCTTTCATGCCACAACTATTCACACCGCTTTCTATTCGCAGTATCACATTTAAGAACCGTCTTGTAGTATCGCCTATGTGCCAGTACTCAAGCGAAGATGGTTTTGCTAACGATTGGCACTTTGTGCACCTCGGCAGCAGGGCTGTAGGTGGTGCAGGACTTGTATTTACTGAAGCAACAGCGGTGGTGCCTGAAGGGCGTATTTCCCCACAGGATCTTGGGATATGGAAGGATGAGCATATCCCGCAGCTAAAAAAGATCACGCAATTTATAGAACAGCATGGTAGTGTGCCCGGCATACAGCTGGCACACGCCGGCCGCAAGGCAAGCACTACCGAACCATGGAATGGCGACAGGTTTATACCAAGGGCTGAGGGAGGATGGCAGACAGTAGCACCAAGTGCTATACCTTTTCATGATGAGCAAAATACACCACAGGCCTTAGATCCCGACGGCATCAGCCGGATAGTGGCCGCATTTAAGACCGCAGCTAAGCGAGCGCTGGCAGCAGGCTTTAAGGTCATAGAGATACACGGAGCACATGGCTACCTGATCAATGAATTTACGTCACCGCTGAGTAATACACGTACCGATATGTATGGTGGTTCTTTTGAGAATCGCACCCGGTTTTTGCTGGAGATCATCGTTGCTGTACGCAGCGTATGGCCCGAAGATTTGCCGCTGTTCCTCCGCATATCTGCCAGCGACTGGAAGGAGGGCGGCTGGACTCCTGAAGACTCACAACGGCTCGCAGGCCTTGTAAAAAGCAAAGGAGTTGACCTCATAGATTGTTCATCGGGCGGGGTAGTGGCAGATGTTAAGATCCCCGCAAAGCCCAATTACCAGGTGCCATTTGCGGCAGCGGTAAGGCAGGCAGGTATCCTCACGGGTGCAGTAGGTATTATTGTTACACCGGAGCAGGCCGAGTCTATATTGGTGGAAGGCCAGGCAGACCTCATTTTTATGGCTCGTGAATTATTACGTGACCCTTACTTCCCGCTGCGTGCAGCTAAAGAACTGGGTTATGACGAAATGCCATGGCCTGTGCAATACGAAAGAGCAAAAAGGAAGAAGTGATAAGGAGCTTTGGCATCCCGTTAACACCCTCTTTTACTGTATTTAGCTTATTTTAGCCGCCCGATAGAGTCGTATGGGCCATGAAGAGCTATGCTGTTTTTATATTGATGTTATTACCGCTATTGGCCCGTTCCCAGGCCGATACTACTCAATGGACACCACCCACTCCCGACCATTACTCATTCATACACTACGATGAGAATAACATTATGCAGCACAGCAGGCTGGATAGTGTTTGTAAAAAGCTCGTGAAGCTGCATGCCACCAAAAAAGGCAAGCTCAATATCATTCACATAGGCGATTCTCACCTGCAGGCCGATGGTATCACCAGTGTTGTAAGAAATGGTTTTCATGACTTTTTTGGTAATGCAGGCCGTGGCCTTGTATTCCCTTACCAGTTGGCCAATACCAATGCACCGAAAGATGTACACGCTTCATCGGGCAACTCGTGGCGCAACGCCCGTGTTACCAATGCCGACCCTATGGTGAGTGTAGGCTTGTGTGGTTATGGTATAGAGTGCGGACAGAAAAATGCTTATGTGCGTGTATCGGTGAGAGATGAAAATGGTGTGCCGGAATACTTCAACCGCATGGTGTTTTTCCTGGGCAAGGATAAAGCAGATTATTTGCTGACAGATAGCAGTAAGCCGGACCCGGTAACATTCACAACTAAGCAGAATGTGGACACTCCCTCGTTTGTTTACGAAGCGGATTCCTTGATCTCGGGTTTTGAACTTGCCAAAACTGAGGCTACCGGCAACTTTTCTTTCTATGGCGTGTCGTTGGAGCGTAAGGATGCCGCGGGCGTGTTGTACCATACAATAGGTGTGAATGGCGCACGCTATGACCAGTATACTAACAACAGCCTTTTCTGGGAGCAACTGAAACCATTGCGTGGCGACCTGTTCATACTGTCGCTGGGTACCAATGAGGCGCAGAACCAGGGGTTAAGTGAGCAGTCTTTATTGACAGTGTGCGAGGCATTTGCACAGCGTATTCATAAGATAGCACCTAAGGCGGTGATACTGATCACTACACCGCCTGGTTCTTACTATAAAGGCAAAAAGCCCAATGCCAGCCTGCAAACGGTAGCACGCACGTTCACCCGTTTTGCCATGGAGAACGGAGCTGCTTACTGGGACCTCTATAAAATAAGCGGAGGCAAGACCAGTGCGGCAGGGTGGAATCACGCAGGCCTGCTGAGTGGCGACCTCGTGCATTACAACCAGCAAGGGTATCATCTGCAGGGTCAGTTATTACTGTCTGCCTTTGCCAAATCATATAATGCTTATGCCAGGCTGCATCCGTATAAGCCGGAGCCTGTTATAACTAAGGTAGTATCCAAGCCTGTACCAAGACCCAAGACCGAAAAGAAGGCAGCGGCAATAGTCAATAAACCTGTGGAGCCAAAGCCTGCTGCAATACCTGTGCAGCAACAAGCCCCACCACCTCCTCCGCGCAACAGCAAAATAAAGATCAAATACGAAGAAGGAGATTAACGGTTAGAACTGCAGGTATATCGGCATCACAGGTGTACTCGATTTGAACTGCGCATACACTATCAGGAATATTACGAATGTAATAACATAAGCTGCCATAGGTACTTTCTGCAGTTTTGGTAACATTTTATCTGCTACGTCATCTGGTATCAGGTGTATGGCATAGCCCAGCAGCATCAGGTAAATAACATTGTGATAGTTTCCCCAGAACTCCGGCCATACACTAAAGTTGAGGTCAGTAAATATCTGGTGCACCATGTCTGTTGCTGCATCATAGTTGGCCGCCTTAAAGAATATCCAGCAGAAGCACACGAACAGGAAGGTGAACAACTGCGCCACATAATTATACACTGCGCTTTGCTCATACTTTTCTATAAATCCCTTGCCCTACTTTGTGTACGGCAAGCGCTACGCCATGCATACCGCCCCAAATGATGAACGTCCAGTTGGCACCATGCCACAGTCCGCCCAGCAGCATAGTGATGAACAGGTTCACATAAGTACGGTACTTACCCTTCCTGTTGCCCTTCAGCCAGAAGATATACAGGTAATCTTTCAGCCAGCTGGAGAGGGATATGTGCCACCGCCGCCAGAATTCGGTAATTGACTTACTCTGGTAAGGGGATTTAAAGTTTGGCGGAATGGTAATGCCCATCCATTTGGCAATACCTATAGCTACATCGCTGTATCCGCTAAAGTCGCAATAGATGACGATGGCGTATGCAAATAATGCTACAAGACACTCCAGCCCGGTATGGCGTGCAGGATCGTCAAATACATAGTTCACAAGGTTCAGCGTCAGGTAATCAGAGATCACCAGTTTTTTGAACAGGCCGGATACGATAAGGTAAAACCCTTTCGCAAAATCATTTTCCTGTATCTGGTAAGGTTTGTGCAACTGCGGTATAAAATCCTTTGCCCTTACTATCGGCCCCATTACCAGCTTAGGGAAGAACGACAGGAACACCAGGTAATTGATGAACTTCTTCTCAGGTGGAAATTCGCCCCTGTACACATCTATAGTATAGCTAAGGTTCTCGAACGTATAGAACGAGATACCCACCGGCAGCAATATGTTCAGCGGGTTGATGTGTGTGGCAAAGAACTGGTTGCTGAAGTCGAGAAAGAAGTTGGTGTACTTAAAGTAGATGAGCAGGCCAAGGTTGATGATGATACTGAATGCCAGCAGCAACTGTTTTCTTCGTTTCTCCTGCTCTTTATAGATCATGTTAGACAACACATAATCCACCACTGCCGATACGATGACCAGCCATACAAATGAGCCGCTGGCCTTGTAGAAAAAGTAGAGGGAGAAAAAAGTGACAATGTAATTACGGGTCACATTGTTATTACGGAATACGTAGTACAGGCTGATGAACAAAGCAAAGAAATACACGAAAAAACCATTATTGAATAATAACGGATTCTTAGGATCGTAAAGGAACTGGTGCAGGAACTCCTGCGAATTAAACCCCGGCATGCCTGATCTGTGATTTCCTCAAATATTGTTCTGGAATATTGTTTATTTCTGTTTCCGCTTTACCTTATTATAATCTTTCATAAAGGCGTCGTAGAGCATGGTGCCAAGCACCTCTGCCCCCCGGAAGTTCGGATGTATATAATCTTTGTTTGCCAGGGCCGGCATACTGTCTGCCCAGTTCACTATCGTACCAGCTCCACCCATACTTGCATACATATTGTAAAACGCTGCACCATTATTGTATGCTAGTTCTGCCTGTATCTTTATCAGGTTGTTCATACCCACTGCGGTCTTCCACTTATCATCATACCTGAATGCCCTGTCTGATGCACTTACTATAAGGAACTCGGTATGTGGCATGGCCCGTTGCAGGCGTTGCACCACGGGTATGATGTGTTTGCGGTACCAGCTGTAGTCCATATCCTCGGGCCGGTACATCAGGTTGGCGCCATACTCCAGTATCACCAGGTCATAAGGGTTTTCTTCGTCCAGCAGGTGCAGGAAGGATGTGTCCAGCTTGCCTAACTCTAATCCTGTTATACCACGAAAAGAGAAGTTGTCAACAACCACACCCGATTCCGGCTCTATGGATATACCATATACAGGGAGTTTATTATCCTGTATGCCCACGTTTATATTGTGACTGTTGCCACTGTCCAGCATCAGCCTGTTCAGGGCTTTATCTGCATGGTATTGCTTGGTGTGTCCGTTTACTACTATGTTCACCACGCCACCGGCTACTGCGCCGCAAAGCAAACTTTTTTCCAGGGGCTGAGCAGTGTCTTTAAATGATACATCTCTTATGTTCAGCTCGCCGTCATTGGTGTAGTAGGTATGGCCCGATAAGAACAGCGGTACACTCAGTTCTTTTGTTTTGAAGTTCTCTTCCTTCCACTCTCCCTTCCATTTATGTACCGCAGTAGTGCGGAAGCCCGCTGTTACAGAGTTTGCGGGTATAAAGCCTACGCCATAGTTGCCAAAATACTGCTGCATTTTTTTGCGGAAGGTGAGCGAAAGCAGGTCTCCCTCTATCATGCTGTCGCCAAACCATGCTATGCGCACTTTTGTTTTTTTACCTTGTTTCAGTGCATGCAGTTTCTTCATCAGCATAGGCAATGCAGGCTTGCTGGTATCAGTACTAAAATTGGTAAGTGTCTTGCGAAGTGTATAAGTGTTGATGGATCTTGCTCCTTCCGGTTTCGCTATCAGGGCGCTGTCCACGACAGCAGTAGCTATAGCTGCGGTATCTTTTGCAGCAGGTATTTCAGGTTGTTTATCTTCCTTATTGTTGTACAATACATCAGACAGTATGCTTACATTATTCAGCCCAAGAACATTAGTGTTGGTAACCGCCGCAAGAAAGGAATAGGAAAATAATATGAATGTAGTCACAAGTGTGAATACAACTACATTCTTAGAGTTGTGCATAAATGATCCCGAGCCGTTTTAAGATGGCTCAAAATTATGGAATATTAAGTAAGTATTATTATTAAAATTCTCACAACTTGTTAGCAGAGATCGTGCTCAATATTCTTTTTTCCCATATTTCAGGAAGTTCAGAATATCCACACTTGCTGATGGCTTTTACCCAGGCACGGGAATCGTCGTTGTCTTTCAGCTTTGCATAAAAACGCTTACGGGAGATCAGCTCACAGAAATCCATGTAAGATGCCATTACATTAGGGTACTGTTTGTAGCGGCTTTTATGTCCTTTGTGGTTTACATATTCGTTACGGCCTACTATACCAAAGTGGTTGTTCAGTACTTTGGCGGTCGGTCCTTTACCGGCAGATGATTCTACCACAGCTACCGCAAGTATTACAGAAGCAGGTATACCGTATTTTTCAGCCAGGATAGTTGCTATTGCCTTATGATTGGTGATATAGGATACGTTCTGGGCATTGGCAGTGAGCATCACTACCAGCAATCCCATTATCAGTAATTTTGTTCTGAGTATTTTTTTGATCACGTTCATATCGCTACATTTTTTAATTAACTGAATAATAAGGTATAAAATCTATAGCGGGGTGTAAAAGTAGTCTTTTTTAGCATAAGAAGTCTTTTAAGGTTGTTAAAATTGCGTTTATATGACTTATTTATATGGTTATCAATTTATTAAAGATGTGATTTATTTACTATAAAATGTGCATCTTTCACCTTGTAGTACCTTTGTAACAATGGTTCATTCTTCTTCCGGCCTCAGGACCGCAGGTATATATATACACATACCGTTTTGCAGGCAGGCATGTGTCTATTGCAATTTTCATTTTTCTACATCGCTGAAGTATAAGCAGGATGTGATAGATGCCATACTTGCGGAAATAGCCATGCGGAGGGACTACCTCACAGGTACCCCCATCGAAACCATCTATTTTGGTGGCGGCACCCCGTCGCTGCTTACTGCAGATGAGATCAATACCATCATAGACGCTGTCCATAATAACTATGAGATGGGCGAACTGAAGGAATGTACTCTTGAGGCAAACCCTGATGACCTGGATAAGGCATATATCAGGTCGCTCAGGGGTACGGCGATTAACCGGCTGAGTATCGGGGTGCAGTCGTTTTATGATGCTGATCTGTTATATATGAAGCGGGCACACAATGCCTCGCAGGCCGACTACGCCATCAAGGCTTCCCAGGATGCCGGGTTTACTAATCTCAGCATAGATCTTATATATGGTACCCCGCTGCTTACCGACGATGCTTGGAAGCAGAACCTGGCTAAGGTAGCCG
>CAYZKL010000098.1:0-4407 GCA_964478855.1 uncultured Flavipsychrobacter sp. | reverse complement strand
GACCTAGGGATACCGCATTTTTCGGCATACGCACTTACTGTAGAGGACAAAACAGCCCTGCAATATGCCATACAGCAAAAGCGGTCTGCACCGGTTGACCCCGCACAGGCTGCCGGGCAATTTGAATTGCTCATGGAACAGTCGGGGAAAATGGGGTATGATCACTACGAAATATCAAACCTTGCGGTACCCGGCATGTATGCCATTCACAACACCAATTACTGGCGGGGCAATCCATATATAGGTATCGGGCCGTCTGCTCATTCATTCAACGGCACTTCGCGCATGTGGAATGTTTCGAATAATGCAGTTTATGCAAGGAATATTTTAACAGAAAAGAAATTAACGTTCGAAGAAGAAACGCTTGAGGCAACTGACCACCTTAACGAATACATAATGACCTCATTGCGAACGATGTGGGGCTGCGACCTTGGCAGAATTGAAGGGCAGTGGGGTAGCGGCTATGCGGATGTAATAGAGAAGAGCAGCCACCTTTTCCAGGAAAAGAAATGGTTGCTGCAGGAGGGGAAGAAGTTAATATTAACAAATGAAGGAAAGCTGTTCGCAGACAGGATCGCAGGAGAAATGTTTGTATCAAAATTAACCCGATAAATAAATGAGTCTAATGTGTTTTTTTTGACAATTTAAGTGAAAGTGTGTTGGTATAATCTTTACTCCTGTTTATGAAAAACGTGGATTATGGATAATCAGATGGCAGTAGCGAACAGGGTAAATGAACTACAATATAGACTACCCGCAGGTTGGGAAACAACCAATGAAGTAAAGGAAACATACATCAATAATGGCAACAGGGATTCAGATATTGCATTCTTAGAAAAGTATCTGCCACTGGCTGCTGATAAGGTAGAAAACTATGTAGCGGTAGTAGCAGAACGTTTGGACATAGTGATACGCGAGTCATACCTGAGGCTGCAGAATGGCATTTTTCATGTGCTGTTTCTTATGGATGACGAGACATTTCACTCACCGGAAAAAACAGCGGCCCGCATGATAGCCCAGCATTTGCTCAGGCCCGATGAGTTTGACATGCACTTTACATTTTCTATTACTACTGAGTATATCAAGAGGGGAGATGTAATGCCAAATACCTATGAGATGAGATACTCAAGCGGATTTGACGTTAATCAACACCTGTATTAATCGATCAGTAAAATAAGAAAGCCCCTCCCGCATTAGAAAATGCAGGAGGGGTTATTTTCTCAAAACCACATCAAAATTTATATGCTGCACTCAGCTTCAGAAAGAACGGTGTGCCGGGTGTGTAGCAAACATCACTTACAGCAGGCATCTGTGTAGCCACTTCCTGCCTCAGTCTTGTTTCTGTATCAAATTGTGCTTCTCTCCATTGCACGTTAAACAGGTTTTGTATCTGCATCCCGAATTCATAATGCTTTACACTATAGTTCACTACAGCATCTACCAGGGTATAGCCCGGTGCTATGCGTGAATTGTCATCATTTGCAGGCCTGTCGCCCATGTGGCGATAGCGAAGGCTCGCAGAGGTGCTTTTGCTTACTTTAAATGTCAGTCCGCCTATAGAAGTAAGGGATGGTGCCAAGGGTATATAATCGCTGCCCTTTGGCTGATCTATAGATCGGCCATGTGCATAGTTTACATCTACATCTACATACAACCATTTCAGTAATTCATATCGTGCAGACAGGTCGGCGCCATAGCGCCTTGTACGGCCTGCGGTATCTACAACTGCCTGGTCGCCGCTGTAGCCAAATTCCTGTTGCAGGTTCATCAGCCATATAGCACCGGACAATAATAGTTTGCTTGTTGGTTTAATGACCATGCCCAGGTCTTGTGAGAATGCCAGTGGTATAGTATGATCGATGATCACGTCACTTCCCAACTGCCTGCCTTGTGCCAGTGTGCGGGTATCATTGGTATGAAAGCCGGTACCATAGTTATAATAGATACGGGCATTGTTGCCAAAGTTGTAATACAATCCTGCTTTAGGGCTGAATTTTCCGTTGTTGAATGTACTAACCGTTTTATCTGTTGGCAACTTATTTTCGTATTCCTGGATGAACTGATCATAACGCAATCCTGCTGTTAAAACCAATTGTGGCGTCAGGTACACAGTTTGCCCGGCATAGGTAAATATATTGGTCTCATGCACATCGCCGAATTCTACCTGGTTCAGTGTTATCTTCTGGCCAAGAGTATGAGACAGCTCATTGTCAAGTATATCATCATGACGGAAACCCAGACCGAACTTGCTTTTCATCTTCAGTCCGCCTAATGTATAATTAGTAGTGTATTCGTTATTGTAACCCGCTATGAACCTGTTATATCTGGTCCCCGTTCACAGAGTCCTGTGCGAAGTAGGTGAAGTTGGAGAACAGGTTGAATTTGTAATAGCTTAAGTAAAAGTTGCTTTTGAAATAGCTGTTTGTATTAATGCCCTGGAAGTATTGAAGATTCATATTGTACCTGCCTGTCTTACCACTCTCCGGGTCAAGTGCACCGTACATACCTACTACGCCTTGTTCCACAGCCCTTGTGGGTATCTGTCCTGAGGCATCCCAATAGGAATGAAAACCCGAGAAAGTGAGGCTTAGTATTTTGTTGGAGGATAGATAATTAGTGTATTTACCCATTAGGTTAAAACGATTGAAATTCTGTGGAGCATCAAAGTAGCTCCTGTTGTAAGCATATTCTCCTATTACATAAGCATCCTGGTGCATATTTGCACCCTGGTCTTTATTCAGCAGGTTAAAGCCGGCAGCGGTGCGGAAGTAATCATACATACCGCCATCTGCTTTTACAAAACTATTATCCAGTGCGTTCCTTGTTTTAAAGCCTACATAACCTGCCGTAGCAAGGTTGCCTTTGTCTACTTCATAAGGGCCCTTGCCATAGTCTACTTCCTGTATAGTTTCGGGGATGATAAAGTGTGCGTCTGCAAATCCTTGTCCGTGCGCGTGCGACACCATATTTATCGGCATGTTATCCACGCTCAGGTTAATGTCGGTACCATGGTCGCAGTCAAATCCTCGTATGAATATCTGTTCCGCCTTACCGCCACCCTGGTGCTGTGCCGTGAACAATCCCGGAACCAGGCGCAGCAGATCCTGTGTATTGTTAACCGGTCTCAGTTTCAGGTCTATACCACTTACGCTGCTCAGCATCAGGTCCTTCCTTGCATTCACTGATACGGCATTCATTTGCAGTGGTGCCACTTTCATATTCACTGTAAATTCTGTGGTCACACCATCCTCTATCTTTAATTCATCTTCATAGTTTTCAAGACCCACATGGCTCAGCAGTATCTTGTATTTCCCGGGCTCTATCCCTTTCAGAAAAAATTTCCCGAATGCATCTGTAACAGCGCTGCTGTTCAATGCTTTGATGTAGATGTTTACACCTTCCAGCGGCTTATGTGTGTTGCCGTCATACACGGTGCCTTTTACGCTGCCGTTATGCGCTTGTGCCGTTGCCGGTATGATGATCGTAAGTGCCAGTAAGATGACAGAAAAAGTAAAGTTCCTCATAGTGAAAATGGTTTGGAATTATTTACGGAGAAAGGGGAAAAACAGATTTGGACAGGAATATTATTTTTAAAAAATGCTGCTTAGAGGAATATGCGCTCTACGGTCCAGTATCCGGCTACAACTGCTATAACTACACTCACAGGTATGATCACCCGCCTGCGGTACCATACCGCATTAGAGAATGAGCGAGATACAAAAAGGTACAGGGCAAGTATAATTACGAGCTGACCTATTTCCACACCTATATTGAAGCTGATCAGTGCGGTTGCAAAAGCATATTGAGGCATACCCAACTGCGACAATGCGCCTGCGAATCCCATACCATGCACCATACCAAAAAGGAAAACCATTACCAGCCTCCATGGCTTTACTTTATCTGAGGTGATGTTTTCAATAGCAAGGAACACGATCGATATTGCTATCAGCGGCTCTATAATATTGGCAGGCGGATTGATCAGCCCATACATCGACAAGCCAAGAGTGATGGAGTGCGCAAGTGTGAACATAGACGCCTGCAGTATCACTTTTTTTATATTGGCATTAAGGAAGAACACGCAGGTGATGAACAGTATGTGATCAAAGCCAAGTGGTATGATGTGTTCAAAACCCGTAAGCATGTACTGCCAGAATACTGTGCTGCTGCTTAGCTGCTCCAGCTCATAGTTGATCACATGAGCCGGAGCAGGTATACATACTGCGAACAGCAATACAGCAGCTATCAGGTATTTTTTCATTATTGCTTGGTTATGCTTACTGCCGGTTTTACCTGGCTGATAACTTTCTGATCCACATATTGGTTCACAGCCAGGGCATCGTTCATCAGCTGGGTACCTTTTTGCAGGTCTCCTGCGCTGGCGTAGATAGCGCCTGCTTTATAGAGCGT
>CAYZKL010000097.1:4674-12270 GCA_964478855.1 uncultured Flavipsychrobacter sp. | reverse complement strand
TCGCTTATTCTTCTTCTGATCAATGTATATGCTGAGGATGAACAATGCCTCCATGCCATCCATAAGAGTACCGAGGGGAAAGTTGATACCAAGCTTCATAATGTACATGATAAGGTATGCCATGGTAAGGAATAATAGAATGCCCACACGCGGGTAGAACACAATGGCATAAACAGAAGGAAGCCCGATAAGGGCAGCGATGATCATGACACCGAACTTGATGCCAAACATACCAACCCCAATACCGGCAAGCGCGGTAAAAAGGAAGATAAAAGCATAACCCAAAGGACTATTAAGCTTATCGATAAGGAAAAACTTACGGAGTGAGGCCTTGAACGAAGGCCTCTTATCTGCAGTAACCGGTATGATGAGCTTTCTATCCATCATAGAAAGACCAGTTTTATAAAGAAAAAGAATACACTCAGGAATGCCACAATAATAGCAATGATACGGGTAATACGCTCCTTGCGCTGTTGTTTAGTAACAGCTACATGGGGAGTATCAATAGTATTCTTTTCTTTGCTCATGCGTCTTTATTATTGTCGGTGAGTGAAGAAGAGTATGTGTGCTTTGTGGCCACTGATATTTTATTTGCATTCCTGATCTTCATTAATGAAAGGACCTGGTAAAACACAAATTTAGGTATTCCCCACAGAGACCTGTAAATAGCTTTATCTGGACGGGCATGAACAAGGGCAATGATGAACCCAAGCACAAAGCATGCAAAGCCTGCCAGCCATAACATAAGTGCAGTGGTACTGATAAAGATATTGGCCAGGGTAAATAAAACAGATAATATAAGGAATATGAATAATGGCGGGCGGAGCAGGATTATGCCAAACAAGACCTGGTTCCAGCTAAAACGCATAAGCCCCTTAGCGATCAATGCAAAACCGAAAGTAAAATAACGGAACCAGGTATTGATCCACCGGGCACGCTGCTTTACCAACTGATCGGATGCGGTGGTCTTTTCGTCATAAACAAAGGCCTTATCTGTAAAAGCGATGCGATGACCACGGGATACGATCTCGTGCTGCAAAACCTTGTCGAACCCGGCGCCAGAAATATCTTTATGCTCCAGGCACTCACGGTATAACGCGGTTTTGAAGGCCATGCCTGATCCTGAGAGTGTGGCTGATGAACCAACATTGAACAAGACCTCCCCATCATAAAAGTGATAGTATATGTCACGGGAAGCATCGAGACAGGCATAGGTAGTATTGAGGTTCTTGGCCTTACGAAGGCCCTGTACCGCCGAGAAGCCTTTGTCAAAATACCGGTTCAGTTCATTAAGACATTCTGGATCGACAAGGTTATCGGAATCGATGATAATAAGGACATCATGCTGCCGCTTGAAATTGCGTATAGCATAAAAATGTGAACCTGTATTGCTGGCAATGGTCTCGGGCGGACGAAGCAGCACTACCCTGTCGTCATTGAATTTAAGGCCTGAGATGTCGCACTTATCAGCGACGATGTAAATGAGGTAATTGCTGTAATTGAGTTTTAAGATAGAATCGACAACCGCAGATAATGGGTCTGTCTGCTCATAGGCTGTGACAATGATGGCGTAATCATGGTTGCGGGAAGGCTTGCTATCGCTGCTCAATAAAGGCCTACGAAAGATAATGTACAGCAGAAACAGTACCACAGGCAGAAACAGGTTGTAGCCGATAAGCACCTGCAATAAGACCCATATACCGTAAAAATACTTTTCAGCCATACCGTTTCAATTCAAAAAAACATTTGCCCATGAGCGATGTGCGCTATTGCGCAAATGCTATTTTGTTGCTTTGTTCAACACCCACCCGATAAACTTCTCCTCTAAAGATTTGAGGTATAATATCTGGTCCTTCATTTCATTGGAGATGGTCGTATTAGCCTCGAAAACACCCATGACCCTGTCACCTACCACTATCCATTCTTTAGATTGGTTGAGCGTGGTCAAAGCAGGAGCCTCAATGATAACCATGTCGAACATATCCTTCAATTCCAGCAGTTTTTGCTCAGCATCGTACTCACTTACAATCTCGAACAATGAAACATCAGCACCGTAGTTGCCCATTATAGTAATGCTACCCTCGCCCGACATATCTTCCAGAATGGTCTTACCGACAAGGTAATCCTCGATGAAGTAGTTAGGCTTAGTCATTTCTGTAATGGATGGGTTCATGAAGTTACCATCTATCAGCAAAATTTTCTTGTTCATCATCTGGTAAGCACTTACCATGCTGAGTGAGAACAAGGTTTTTCCTTCCCCTTCCACAAGGCTGGTAACGATAAGGTTACGTGCACCCATCATGGCCATATTGATCTCGAACCGGGTAGACCGAATGAGTTTTTTGAACTCGGCCGTAGATGGATTGATTGCAGACCTACCGGACAGCTTTTGTATATCCGTCCGGGTAGTATTGACCAATTTCTTAATTTCGGTACCAACCGGGCTGGTCTGATCTATGTACCAAAGTTTCTGGACATCAAGGAAAGCACTCTTAATAACGGGGAGCATACCAAGCACCTTGATATCAGTTTTATCCACCAGATCAGCAGACACTTTAACTGAATCATCGAGGTAGAACAGGACGAAGAGGATAAAGAGGTATACTATAAAGCTAAGTACACCGCTAAAGGCGACTATAATGAGTTTTTTAGACGGCAGTTTTTTGCCCGGTGCTGCCATTTCAATCACTTTGATAGGATTGCTGGCACTAAGTTGCAGGGTGCTTTGGTTGTAACGTGCCAGAATTTCCAGGTACTCTTTGCTTGCTACAGCAATGTCTGCATCCATGGCCTGGAGTACCGCCTCGTTTGGTGCCAGTGAAGATAACTTGCCATTCAGGCGATTAATAGCATTGCGATAAGTCTGCATACTATTACGTGCAAGGTCCAGCTCCAGTTCCAGTTTCAGTTTCTGGCTAACGAGGTTCTCTTTATTGGTAAGCGGATTAGTGATGTGCTTATCGGTAGATTGATTGATCTGCTGCGCATAAACCTCTCTTAATGCATCGATACGCGCCTTTAAAGAGGGATCGAAATTGCTTTTGATATACTGGTCATTCAATTTATTAAGCTGATCCTGAGTAGCTACGATATCCTGGTTGATAGCTGCCAGCTTAGCTTCAATATATTGCCTTTCCTGTGCGGAGAATTTCTGATTGATACCGGCGATAGCACCTGCATTTGCCTCCACATCCCTTTCGGCCATCTGCAGCTTATTCTCAAAATCGGCTATCTGCGTGTACAGACTCTTGGTCTGATCGCTGATATTCATGATGCCATTCTGAATCTTATAGTTTTTTAAAGCCTCGGTCTTAGTATTGAGCGAGTCCTTTTTCTTCATCATCAGATCGTAAAGGAAGTCGGCTGATTTCAGCTTGTTCTGCTGAGTAAGTGATGAGTTGTATGCAATGAATTCTTTACAAAGAGTATTGACGATATAGGCAGACAGCGCAGAGTTTTCTGCCTCGGCAGATACATCTATAAAATCACTATTCTCTACACGGTACACTTTCACCTTATCACGAAGTGATTCGAAATCATACTTCATGGAGTTGATCACCTCATTTAGTCCGTCCTGGTCATGATCTGCAAGATTGAGCGGCTGCCTGGTGTTATACAAGCGGGTATAGACTTCTACGGCATGTTTCCTGGCCTCTTCATTGAGGCTGGCCAGCAATTTACTTGGCGGCCTAAATGGCAACTCAGGGGCCGTAAGATCGTGGAGCATTAACTGGTAAGACACCTGATCATAAACGATCTTCAGCTGCATGGTCTGGGTTACGTTGCTGAAAGTCTGGTTGATCTTTGACTCACCCATATTGTCGCCGCCAAATAACTGCTGCGCCAGTTGCATGGTCTGAGAACCAGCAGTAAGGCCCACGGAAAGGCGGGACTGGGAAGCATATTGGCTTGGCATTTTCCTTACCAGAAAAATAGTAATGACCATAACGATAATGGGTAACCCCATTAAGGCATACTTATGTTTCTTAAGGATATTTAAAAATTTAGAAAATTCCATTATTTAATGCTTTCAAGTTTTACGCCAATGATCTCTTCCAGGTTGCTTTTGGCTGTCAGTAAAGCGGCCTCGGCCTGGATCTTGCCCTGGATACCGGTAGAATACAATCCGAGTACTTTATTATAGTTTTCGAAGGTTGCTTCGCCCTTCTCAAATTTGTACTTAATGTCTTTGAGGGAACTTTCAGCATTTCCCAGATCCTTGGCTTTCCAGTTGAGGAGGATAAGCTGCTGCAGGTACTGGTAGTAACGCTGCTGCACCATTGCGGTGATACTCAGGTTATACTCTTCCTGATCGAGCTGAACAAGGATGTATTCTTCTTTAGCAGCCTTTATCTGCCCGGGCCTTTGCAGAATGCTGCCCAGGCTGGTAGAAACACCGACCTGGTAGCCATTGAGCAAGCCGGGTGTGATGGGATTAGTAGAACCGCCCCCTGAAGTACTGTTGTATAATGCAAGCGTACTGGTAGGACTGTAGAGATATGTGAAATTGAAGATACCGAGCCAGTCGATCTTGGTGCGCTTGATGTTCATTTCCGCAATCTTGAGTTTATGCTCATAGGCCTTCATTTTGGGGTAATTGGCTTTGGCAGCAGCAACGAGCTTTTCGATGTAGGGATAGGAAATTTCCGGCATCATGGATTCCTGGGCCGGGAGCAGGTAAGGTATCAGTAAGCAAATAAGGAGCGCATACTTAAATTTGCTGATCATTGATTTTTTTTAATTTTTTTAGAAATATAAAATATAACAAAATGTAGATCTATAAGCAATTCAAGGCCATTACGAACACATATCCGCAAAAAGCCAAGCTCCCCTACCCTTTAATTAAAACTCAAATTTATGAAATAAGCATTAAATTTGCCTGACTACTTTTACACCGTTTATCACCATAATTGCTTGTCTTCCAATTTCAATTAAAACTATGTCGGTTTCGAGTGTTATTAAAAGCAGCCCGGGGATCAAGCAATTTGTGCACCGGCTACTGATACCAAAAGACGAGGCAAGACCGAGAGCATGGGTAAAGCTGTTCGTAAACCCCTTCTACCATAGCAGGGGCAGCGGATCCATTATACGGAGCAGAACGAGGATAGACGTGCTTCCATTCAATAAATTCTTACTGGGCGACCGATCTGTAATAGAAGATTTCTGTACTGTAAATAATGGCGTAGGGGATGTGATCATAGGCAATGATACCCTTATAGGTATGGGCAATGTGCTGATAGGACCTGTGACCATAGGTAATAATGTGATATTTGCGCAAAATGTGGTAGCCAGCGGGCTGAACCATGAATATAAAGACGTAACCATACCTATACACCAGCAGGATGTGACCAAAGCACAGATAACAGTGGAAGATGACTGCTGGATAGCCGCCAACGTGGTAATAACGGCAGGTGTAACGATAGGTAAGCATAGTGTAATAGCGGCGGGATCGGTAGTCACCAAGGACATACCACCCTATACTGTGGCAGCGGGCAACCCTGCCAAACCAATAAAGCAATATGATGCTGCACAGAAAGAATGGGTAAGAATATAAACAGAGGGCGATCATGAAAATATTCCTGGCACAGCAGAACTACCATATAGGCAATTTTGAAGCAAATACTGCGCAAATACTTGCAGCCATACAGCAGGCAAAAGAACAGAAAGGCGACCTAATCGTATTTTCAGAACTGGCCGTGTGCGGCTATCCGCCGAGAGACTTCCTGGAATTCAACGATTTTATAGAACAATGCCTTGCTGCCATAGAGACCATCAGGGCAGCAGCTGATACTATAGGAGTATTGGTAGGCGGCCCATCCCGCAACCCGAAAGCAGAAGGTAAGAACCTGTATAACAGTGCGTACCTGCTATATGAACAGAAAATACAGGGCATAGTACACAAAACACTGCTGCCTACATACGATATATTTGACGAGTACCGCTACTTTGAACCGGCACATGAATGGAATGTGCTGACCTTTAAAGGCAAAAAACTGGCAGTCACCATATGCGAGGATATTTGGAACCTTGGTGACGATCCGCTTTACCGGGTATGCCCGATGGATGAACTGATGAGACAGCAGCCGGATATTATGATCAACCTGAGTGCATCGCCTTTTGATTATGTGCACGCTGATGGACGCAAAAGCATAGTAAAACAAAATGTGCAGAAGTATAAACTGCCCATGGTGTACTGCAATACCACCGGATCGCAGACAGAAATAGTATTTGACGGAGGATCGATTGTGATGAATACAGATGGTGACCTTGTATCAGAACTCCCATACTTTACCGAAAGCCTGAGTTGTGTGCATTGGGAAAACGGATCATTCACTGAAGCAGTAGTAGGAACAGCAGCTACTATGCCTATAGTGGAACTGACCCCAGAGCGGCTGGAACACGAAAAAAGCACTGATAAGATACATCAGGCTCTGATATTGGGCATCAGGGACTACTTCCGCAAGATGGGATTTACAAAGGCGATAGTAGCCTCGTCCGGCGGTATAGACAGTGCGGTGGTACTGGCACTGGCATGTGAGGCACTGGGTGCTGCAAATGTGAGTGCGCTGTTGCTGCCATCGCAATTCTCCACCAGTCATTCGGTAAGTGATGCAGAGCAACTTTCTAAAAACCTTGGTAATCCATACAATATCATCCCAATCAAGGGCGTATTTGAGGCCTACGAACAGGCGCTGGACCCGATTTTCAATGGGCTTCCATTCAATGTAGCTGAGGAGAACCTGCAATCGAGAATACGTGGGGCAATGGTGATGGCACTCTCCAATAAGTTCGGATCTATATTGCTGAATACATCTAACAAAAGTGAGCTGGCAACAGGTTATGGCACCCTATATGGTGATATGGCCGGTGGGCTAGGCGTACTGGGCGACCTGTATAAGTTGCAGATATACGCACTGGCCCGCTACATAAACCGTAACGGCGAAATAATACCCGAAAATATAATAACCAAGGCTCCGAGCGCAGAACTACGGGAAGGCCAAAAGGACAGTGACAGCCTGCCCGAATATGATGTGCTGGACCCGATACTATACCAATACATAGAACGCAGGCAAGGGCCAAAGGATATAGTAGCCATAGGCAATGACCATGCACTTGTAACCAGGATACTGAAGCTTGTGAACGCTAATGAATATAAACGTAACCAGTTCTGCCCGATCATCCGTGTATCGCCAAAAGCATTTGGTGTAGGCCGCAGGGTGCCGATCGTGGGGAAGTACCTTTCTTAAAGGGGAAATTAAAATTAAAAAATGCGAGTAAACCAGGGTTAGCGGAGTAATAACTATTCCAATACCTTTTCAAAACAGACGCTGCTTTCTACGCCTGCATATTGCCCATAGTTCGGAATGATATTGTATAGGTTCCTTTTGTACAAACTTATTGCTTCCGGTTGTTTATAACCTGTTTCCAGGATACAGGAGGTATAGTTCAGTTCTTTTGCCCAGGCTTCCAGCTCCCTGAGCACTAATGATGCAATACCATGTCCCCGCTTTTCGGGTAGTACATACATACGTTTTACTTCCATAGTACCCACAGCATATTCTTTTATTGCTCCGCACCCCACAGGGTCATTACCTG
>CAYZKL010000097.1:0-4664 GCA_964478855.1 uncultured Flavipsychrobacter sp. | reverse complement strand
CTACCACTACATGCTTAATATGGTCTATCTTATTGAACTGAGCAAAAAATGAATGTTCTTCCCCGTCCCTTATCGCAAGATCTTTATCGAGCGCAACAACAAGCGTTCGAAAATCTTTGTCAGAAGAATCTGTCCTGATCAGTTTTATCATGAATATCTCTTGTATAAAAAGCTATGCAAAGCTACCAAGTTCATGAATTACATTTGTTATAAGACAAAATTATTTAATCATGGTAAAGCACTCGGGCATACGGGCATGAAAATAAAAGCAATAACAAGAACGGTATGGATATTGTCGCTGGTGAGTTTGTTTACAGACACGGCTAGTGAAATGTTATATCCTGTAATGCCCCTATACCTGAAAAGCATAGGGTTTTCGGTGGTGATCATTGGCATTTTGGAAGGGGTTGCAGAAGCTACCGCAGGCATCAGCAAAGGCTATTTTGGCAAACTGTCGGACCACACAGGCAAACGAATGATCTTTGTGCAAATGGGCTATGGGTTAAGCGCCATCTCTAAACCGTTAATAGCACTGTTCGTTGCTCCGCTGTGGATATTTTTTGCACGTACCATTGCCCGCCTTGGAAAAGGATTGAGAACAGGAGCAAGAGATGCTATTTTATCAGATGAAGCAAAAGCAGGTAACAAGGGAAAAATATTCGGTTTTCACAGGTCTATGGATACGCTTGGTGCAGTGATAGGTCCACTCTTCGCACTGGTATATCTACAGTTATACCCACAGGATTATAACACACTTTTCTTCATAGCATTTTTGCCAGGAGTGCTGGCTATATTATTTGCTTTTCTGCTTAAAGACAAAGACAAGGCGCCCAGAGAGGCCGTAAGCAAAGTATCGTTCTTTTCATTCCTTGGGTATTGGAAAACCAGCCTACCCGAGTACCGGAAACTAGTGGTGGGATTACTCGCATTTGCATTATTCAACAGTTCAGATGTCTTTCTATTACTCAAGGCAAAACAATCGGGTTTAAGTGACGGTGCCGTTATAGCGGTGTATATCTTTTACAACCTGGTCTATGCAGCAACAGCATATCCACTCGGTATCATTGCAGATGAGATCGGACTGAAAAAAGTATTCCTGTTCGGTATAGTCCTGTTTGCCATCGTGTATTTCGGTATGGCATACCCGGGTGGACAGTACTCTATTTATGTACTGCTCTTCCTATACGGACTATATGCCGCCGCTACAGAAGGTGTATCGAAAGCATGGATAAGCAACATAACTGATAAAACCGAGACAGCAACCGCTATCGGTACCTATGCAGCATTTCAGAGTATCTGCACGATGATCGCAAGCACACTGGCAGGCATAGTATGGTATAAATTCGGGGCGACTGCAACATTCCTGATGACGGGAACAATGGCCGTAATTGTATTTGTTTATATTTTGTTTGTGCCGTACCTCATTAAAACAAACCAGCAAAACCAGATCAAGTAGTTTTCGGTACAGTAATCACCCAGAATTTCTTCACCTGCTCTGACACTAAATTCATATCAAGGCCGTACATGCATTTGAAGTGTTTTTTGGGGCATTTATTATAACCCAGCTTACTGCAAGGATGACAGCCAAGCTCTTTATTCTCCATTATTACCGACTGAGGTGCGATGCGGTCTTTCAGGTTATTGAAGCCATAATAAGGGAACATACCCATCCCAGGAGATGTGCTGCCCCATAAGGATATTACCGGCTTTTGAAATGCGGTGGCTATATGCATTAGCCCCGTATCGTTACTGACAACAACACGGGCATGCTGCACCAATTGTGCAGACTCATGAAGATCGAACTTGCCGCAGGAATTGTAGATCTTTATGGGATCCTGTTCTGCAATGGCCATTCCTTCATTACGGTCTTCAGGTCCACCTAATAAAATTACAGGGTATGGCACGAGCTCACAGAATTTCTTCCATTGCACCACCGGCAACTTCTTGGTATTGTATGAACCACCGATAACGCAACCCACATAGCCTCCCCAATGGCTCATGGGAATATCCTCGTTCCCGATCTTCTTATTTGCAGGTAAGAAGTAATGCAGTCCCTTGCCATCATTATGCACATCGAGCGACCTGACAGCCTCGAAGTATCGCTCCACAATGCTTTTATCAGGCATCAGGTCGATCTTCAGGTTGGTGAGCAACCACTTTTTTATGTTCAGTTTGGGAAAGGATGCGCCTTGCACATTCAGTGCTTTCTTAACACGAAGTGTTCGGAGATTATGATGCAGGTCAACAATAAAATCGAACTTTTCTTTTTTCAGTTCTTCGATTATCACATCTATATCATCGTGCAAGAGGTGCAACTTATCGATATAGGGATCGTAATTGAGCAGTGTGCCGAAAGATGCTTTAGTGAGGTAATGCACCTGGTAATCAGGATGCTGTTGTTTAAGACACCTGATGACGGGAGTGGTCAAAACAATATCACCAATAGAAGAAAAACGAATGACCAGTACCTTCATAAAGCAACAAACCTATTTATACCGAATACACAAGGATCAAGCTACTAATTAGGCGAATAAGATAATTCGCACCATGCTTTATTATCAGATACACCCAGGTCTTCTTTAGCAGCATTGCAGATACCAATGATGCTATTTGCATATAGTTTGGTATTAGGTATAGGGCCAAGAACCTTTACATATATAAACTTACCGGAACCCGGATTAGAAACCTTGATTATGCTACCGCGAGGAGTAGAGTTATGAAAGGCAAAGTAAGTAGTGCTTTTTCCTGTTTTCTCGAAAAATACAGCTGTACCCTTTTCCGTAAGTACATTCATTCCATTATTGGTCTGCCTGTTGTAAACAGTATCCAGCCCACCAGGTATCGGGGCGTGCTTAGTAGTGTCTGCAGCAACAACTTTTTTCAGAGGCGGGTATGCCTGCTCAGTGAGCGGGTTATCTTCATCACGATTATGGATCTTAACCCATCCAATAAACAATACCTGCCCTTCAGTAAGTGTGTTTCCGTGCAGATTATTCCACGTACGCATAGTTGCTTTTGACACCTTTGCGTAAGTACTCAGTACACCTATATCGTCTTTTGGACCTACTCTGTAGTAAAGTTCATGAATATCCGGCACCTCAAGAGGTTGCTTTGTAATGTAATAGTTATCTTGCCTTACAGGAATAAGGAAAGATGTACCCGGTGTTATTTTTCTGAGATCGATATTTTCATTCACATTATCGAGCTGTATATCGGTAACAAAGTACCTTACAGCTATCATATGGGCATTTTCCCGCGGTTTCAATGTATATCTCATAGCCCAGATATTGCCTTTACGCACTGCAAAAACACTATCCGCAACCTGAGCCTGAGTACAAAAACCTGCCAATAAGAATAAAGTGATCAAAGAATACTTCAACATAAGCTCATGCAATTTGAGGCGAAAAGTACAACAATTATGCCCAATTTACTATACTTATTAACGATAAAATTAATGCAAATGAAATACAAGCCACAGATTTAACACTAAGCTTCGTGGTCTGTGATATCCATGCGGATGCGCCAATGCTTTGGCAGATAATTATTTACACGGTTACCAAGTGATTTTACCCAGCCCAGACCCATAGACCGGTACTTTATAACCAGCCATCCTTTATCCATATCATCAATACCCATATCCTCCCTTTTGAGAAAACGGAGTGCCTGCTCCCTGTTAACATTAACATGTGGCAGCATAGGGTTTGCATTAATGCTTAAAGCAACGTCATGTGCAGGAAGCCAGTCTTTACCGGCAGGGCTACCTAATCTTACACCTACCTTTCTCATATAGACTGCCTTGCTTAATATCTGAAGATCCTCTTCATGCAAGGGATGAATAGCACTGTAATTTTCTGCATCAGTCTTTAGGTAAACATAGTCCTGGCCGGTAAGCAGATAGGCAGCATGCTGCTGTATTTTTTTATCATTACCACTTTTGAACCGTGATGGTCTTTGCTCCGACTGAGACTCTTCTTTTCGGAAAGCTGCTATAAAAAAGCCTTCACCTTTTAATTTGTCGGGAAAAAACCTGTAACCTAACATTCCTTTTGCGGAACTGGTTGCGACGATCCCCCACTCTTCCTGCAGAGGGATGGAAATGGTTCCTATATCGTGCGCCGCAGCAAAATCATCCAGCAGATGTTCATCCTCCTGTGGAGAATAGGAACAAGTCGCGTACACTATAATACCGCCGTCTTTGAGTGCAGGCCAAACATCGTGCAGGATACGCTGCTGTCGCTCACTGCACAATTGCACATTCCCTTCGCTCCATTCTTCGAGCGCACGGGCATCCTTACGAAAGAGACCAGATCCGCTACATGGCGCATCAACAACTATCACATCAAAGTATCCTTCCAGTTTTGCAAAATCACGCGGATCATTGCTGGTGACCCAGGTATTCATATACCCCCAGCGGGTCATGTTCTCATCGAGTATAGATGCACGGGTACGAATAACCTCATTGGATATGAGCAGGCTTTCCGCATCCAAATGCGAGGCGATTAGTGTGCTCTTGCCGCCGGGTGCGGCACACAGATCGAGTACCCGCAAACCTGTACGATCCTTTAGTATAGTCTCCAAGACTTGAGCAAGGAACATGGACGATGCCTCCTGAACATAGTAGGCACCGGCATGATAAGCAGGATCAAGTGTAAATACAGGTCGTT
>CAYZKL010000096.1:0-12693 GCA_964478855.1 uncultured Flavipsychrobacter sp. | reverse complement strand
AAACTATGGCAAAAGAATCAGTAAAAGCCCGCCAGCGCAAACGCGAAGAAATGGTGGCCAAGTATGCCGCAAAACGCGCATCTCTGAAAGCAGCAGGAGATTACGAAGCACTTGATAAGCTTCCTAAGAATTCTTCAGCAGTACGCTTAAGGAACCGTTGCCAGCTTACAGGTCGCCCAAGAGGATACCTACGCTACTTCGGTGTATGCCGCCTCGTTTTCCGTGATATGGCACTGGACGGCAAGATACCAGGTGTACGTAAAGCCAGCTGGTAGTTTCTCACGATCCGTGCCGCAGGCAGGGTAGTGAGCAAGTTTCAAAGTCAGGGATACAATTTTCCTGATACTCGTAACAAACATTATTTACAAACTAAATTTAAAAATGGTAACAGATCCAATCGCAGACTTTTTGACCCGTATCCGTAACGCGCAAATGGCACGTCATCGTATTGTAGAAATACCTGCTTCTAACGTTAAGAAGCGCATCACTGAAATACTGTACGATAAAGGTTACATAGCTAAGTACAAGTTTGAAGATGACACTAAACAAGGCCTTATCAAGATAGCATTGAAATATGATGCACAATCTAAAGAGCCAGCTATCAAGTCATTAGAGCGTATCAGCCGTCCGGGTCTGCGCCAGTATTCTAAACCAGCTGAAATACGCCGTGTTCAGAATGGCCTTGGTATCGCAATAGTTTCTACTTCTAAAGGTGTAATGACCGATAAAGAAGCCCGCACACAGAATGTAGGCGGTGAGGTAATGTGTAACATCTGGTAATCAGAACGATAATAACTATCCGGCGCTTTGTGTGCCGGATATTAGTATAATAACAAGGGCTGTATTTAAGTTCTCTATACGGTAACTGAAAACGGTTCTTGATTTTTGAATTTTTTTAAACTTTTTTATGTCTCGTATAGGTAAAAAACCGGTAACACTTTCTAACGGAGTATCTGCTTCAGTTTCTTCCGCTAATGTGCTTACCCTGAAGGGCCCGAAAGGCGAATTGACACAAACCATTGATCGCGATATCACTATCAAGATCGAAGGTGACCAATTGAATGTTGAGCGTCCTACGGACCAGATACGCCACCGCGCTTTGCATGGCCTGTATCGTTCGCTGATCGCTAACATGGTTCTTGGTGTTACAGAAGGATTCAAGAAAGAACTGGAACTGGTGGGTGTGGGTTATCGTGCTACCGTTGCCGGCCAGCAGATAGACCTCGCTTTAGGTTTCTCGCATAATATCATTTTCGATCTTCCTAAGGAGATCAAAGCATCTGCAATAGCTGAAAAAGGACAGAACCCAAGGATCATCCTGGAATCTAACGATAAGCAATTGCTTGGTGCCGTAGCTGCTAAAATACGTAGCCTGCGTAAACCTGAGCCGTACAAAGGTAAAGGTGTTCGTTACTCTAATGAGATCGTTCGTCGTAAGGCAGGTAAGTCAGCAGGTAAATAAGTTAACAGGGTCAATAGCTAAAGCATTTTGTTTTAGCATTCGCCTTTATAAGTTCATAAGTTTAGTAATAACTCCGGTAGCCTCCCGGTAAAAGGGGGAGCCCGTAAAACACAGATACAATGTCAGTAGATAAAAAAATGATCCGCCGTCAGAAATTGCGCTGGCGTATTCGCGCAAAGATCCAGGGTACTGCTCAGAAGCCAAGGCTTTCTGTATTCCGCAGTAACAATGATATCTATGCGCAGCTTATAGATGATAACAACGGTACTACACTCGCAGCAGCAAGCTCACGTGAAAAGGATATTGCAGCAGTTGCAGGACCAAAGACAGCAAAGTCTTTGAGCGTTGGTAAATCAATAGCACTGAAAGCAAAAGCATTAGGTATCGAAACCTGCGTTTTTGATCGTGGTGGCAACCTGTACCATGGCCGTGTTAAGGCTGTAGCAGATGGCGCTCGTGAAGGTGGACTGAAATTCTAAAAATAATAGCCGGTGATCATTTGCCGGCAGTTAATTAAACAATACAAAACAGTGAGCAGTTAGCTATTGCTAATCATCACATCAGCTAATAAAAATAGTATGAAGACTCAAATCAATCCCATTAAAGGCGGAGACCTGGAACTCACTGAGAAAGTGGTGGCTATCAACCGCGTGGTGAAAACTACAAAAGGTGGCCGTGCGTTCAGTTTCTCTGCGCTGGTAGTTGTTGGTAACGGCAATGGCGTGGTAGGTCACGGGCTTGGCAAAGCAAAGGAAGTACAGGAAGCTATAACTAAAGGTATTGATGATGCTAAGAAAAACCTCATCAAGGTGCCTGTAATGCGTGGCACTATACCTCACGAGCAGTTTGCTAAAGAAGGTGCTGCAAAGGTGCTTATAAAACCAGCAGCACATGGTACCGGTGTGATAGCAGGAGGCAGCATGCGTGCTGTGCTTGAAGCAGCAGGTGTTACCGATGTACTTTCTAAATCATTAGGATCTGCAAACCCGCATAACGTGGTAAAAGCAACTTTCGCTGCTCTTGCTCTGTTACGTGAACCAATTAAAGTTGCGAAAGACCGTAACATCAGCCTTAAAAAGGTATTTAACGGGTAAACCCCAAACCCCTTGCGGGGCTTAATACTTACTTTTTGAATTTAATTATTATGTCTAAGATAAAAATAACACAGGTGAAGAGCGGTATAGACCGCATGGAAAGCCAGAAACGTACGCTTAAAGCATTAGGCCTTCGTAAAATGCAGCATTCGGTAGAAGTGGAAGCAACGCCACAGATACGCGGTATGGTGCAGGCTGTACATCACTTAGTGAAAGTAGAAGAAGTAAAATAATTTTTATTAACTGATTTGCGAGCGGTTATACATTCCGCGCAAGTTCAAAAATTGTAAACGATGCAATTGCACAATCTTAAACCTGCAGAAGGTTCAGTACAAAAAAGAAAAAGGATAGGCCGTGGTGAAGGTAGCGGACATGGTGGAACAGCTACCAAAGGTAACAAAGGTCAACAGGCCCGTACAGGTTACCAGTCTAAGAAGGGTCATGAAGGTGGCCAGATGCCTATCCAGCGCCGTATGCCAAAGCGCGGTTTTATCAATCACTTCCGTGTAGAATACAAAGTATTTAACTTAGGTCAGCTCGACTTCCTGATCGAAAAATATGAACTGAAGGAATTCACTCCTGATGTCCTCTATATCAATGGTTTGATCAACCGTACCGACCTCGTAAAGGTATTAGGTAACGGCGAACTTAAAGCCAAGATCCCTTTCAAGGTAAATGCGGCAAGCGCAAAAGCCAAAGAAGCTATCACAGCGGCAGGCGCAACCATAGAACTTATTTAACATAACAAGACGTATTTTTGGATAAATGCGTCTTTTATCGTTTATTCGCATTTCATTTTGATTAACAACAGTTCCTGTGAAGAAATTTATTGATAAACTTAAAAATATCTGGAGTATAGACGAATTGCGCAAGCGCATTGTGTACACTATACTGCTTGTGTTTGTATATCGTGTAGGTTGCTATATCGCCTTACCAGGTATTAACCCATCAAGACTATCAGATTCTGACGGCCCGGGCGGCATACTCGGCATACTTAATATGTTTGCAGGTGGTGCATTTAGCCGTGCATCTATATTTGCATTAGGTGTAATGCCTTATATCTCAGCTTCTATCTTTATGCAGCTTGCCGGTATCGTAGTACCACAGGTAGCTAAAATGCAGAAGGAAGACAGCGGTCGCCGTAAGATCAACCAGTACACACGTTACCTCACAGTAATTGTTACAGCATTCCAGGCAAGCGCTTATGTTGCTTACCTGCGTTCTCCTCAGTACTTACCAGCTCTGGCTCCTGATTTCAGTCCGTTCATGTTCTGGTTGTCTACTATCGTAGTACTTACAGCAGGTACTTTGTTTGTAATGTGGATGGGTGAAAGGATCACAGAAAAGGGTATCGGTAACGGTACATCACTGATCATCATGGTTGGTATCCTTGCACGTTTCCCTCACTCTATCGTAGCTGAGTTCAGCCAGAAGAATGTAGGCGGCGGTGGCGGCTTACTGATATTCCTGGTGGAGCTTGCAATATTCATCGCAGTTATCATCGGCCTTATCCTGCTTACACAGGGTGTGCGCAGAATACCACTTAACTATGCACGCCGTATTATTGGCAGCACCAATGCTGCTAAAGAAGTAAGCGGATCACGTGACTTCATACCATTGAAAGTGAACTCTGCAGGTGTTATGCCTATCATCTTTGCTCAGGCAATGATGTTCATCCCTACGATCTTCACTGGATTTGCTACTAACGAAAAGGCTGCAGGTTTCATACATGCATTATCAGATAACCGCTCTTTGTGGTACAATTTGATCTATGCTATCATGGTTATTGCATTCACTTATTTCTACACCGCGTTGATCTTCAACCCGACAGAAATGGCTGATAACCTGAAACGTAACAACAGCTTTATACCAGGTGTGAAACCGGGCGAAGATACTGCTAACTACATTGCTACTATCATGGACCGTATCACACTGCCGGGAGCATTTTTCCTTGCTATGGCGGGTATCCTTCCGGGTATTGCTACATTGCTTGGTGTTACAAGTGGTTTCGCATCATTCTTCGGTGGTACTTCAATGCTGATCGGTGTGGGTGTTATATTGGATACATTGCAGCAAGTAGAAAGCTACCTGCTCATGAATCACTATGACGGATTGATGAAAACAGGCCGTATTACCGGCCGTAACGCAGCCGCGACAGGCACAGGCCGTAGCGTATCTGCATAATTTATATCGTGCTGAATGATACATATAAGAAGTAAAGAAGAAATTGAATTAATACGAAAAAGTGCTTTAATGGTATCTGCCACCTTGACTAAGGTGGCAGAGTTTTTAAAGCCCGGCATCACTACTCTTTCGATAGATCAGATGGCCGAAGCTTTTATCCGTGATAACGGAGGTGTTCCCTCGTTCAAAGGTTATCATGGCTTTCCTTTCACATTATGCATATCCGTTAACGAGGTAGTGGTACACGGTTTCCCAAGCGATTATGTGCTGAAGGATGGTGATATCATATCTGTTGATTGCGGGTTTTACAGGGATGGCTATCATGGTGATTACGCTTACACATTTGCCATAGGTGATGTGAAGCCGGAAACTCTGCAATTACTAAAGATCACAAAGGAATCATTATACAGAGGTATAGCCCAGGCCCGCGAGAATAACCGCGTTGGAGATATAGGTTATGCTATCGAGAACTTTACAGCCCGTGAACATGGCTATGGTGTGGTACAGGAACTGGTGGGGCATGGTGTAGGTAAAAATCTGCATGAAGATCCGCAGGTACCTAACTATGGTCGCCGTGGCGATGGTAAGAAGTTGAGAGAAGGTACTGTGCTGGCTATTGAGCCTATGATAAACATGGGTACAAGAGGTGTAGAGACATTAAAAGACGGTTGGACGGTAGTTACCAGGGATCGTAAGCCATCTGCCCACTTTGAGCACACTACAGCTGTAAGGAAGAACCAGGGAGAACCATTGTCAAGTTTTGCTGATATAGAAGCTGCAGAGCGTGCCAATCCGGAGCTCAACAGCAGTCATTATGCAGCACCTGCAAGCGTACCTGCAGAACAAGCTTAAGCGGCAATAACTGTTACATTTCTACATTCCAACAACTGCATCATTATTTGCTCATCGGCGCTTAGGCCGTGTGCATCTTCATTTAGTTTGCTGCCCGGTGCCGGGAAATACTTTGCTATCGTTTTATTGGTATAGTGGTCTATGACCACGTGGTGTACGTAATACTTTCTGCACACCGTACGTGTATTGCCCAGGTGAGTGGCTACAAGGTCTAGTGCAGACACGATATTTTTCTTTGTCTCGGTTTCCGTTTCACCATAGCCCATTTCTTTGAATGCTGCGATGGCATGCAGCGTACCTGACCATGTACGGAAGTCCTTGGCAGTAAACTTACCACCGCTGATGTCCCTTATATAGCTGTTCACCATGCCGGAATCTATGCAATGCCTGTGGCCGCTGTCATCGAGGTATTGAAACAATTCTTTGCCCGGAATTTCTTTACACTGTTTTACTATGTTGGCAAGCTTCCGGCTCTTCAGGCTTATATCCTGGTGAATACCTTTTTTACCCCTGAAAGTGAATTGCAGGTTGGTTTTATCAATGCTTACATGTTTATTCTTCAGCGTGGTAAGTCCAAAGGATCCGTAAAGCTTTTCATACTGACTATTACCTATACGGATACTGGTAGAAGCCATGATGGAAACTATGGCAGCTAAAACCTTTTCTAATGGTAAGCCGGGTTTACCCAGATCTTTTTCTACCTGCTGCCTAATACGTGGCAATGCCTTGCCAAAGTCGCAGAGGTGATAGAATTTGGTCTGGTTCCTGATTGCATTCCATAAGGGGTGGTATTTATACTGTTTCCTGTTTCGGGCATCCAGTCCTGTGGCCTGCAGGTGCCCATTGGGGTATGCACATATCCACACCTGTTGCCATGCAGGGGGCAATACAAGGCTCTTGATACGGGATAGAGTAGCAGCATCGGTTACAGGCTTACCGCGAAGCAGGTAAGTGAACGATTTACTATCGCCTGTACGGGTGATACCAGGCTCATTATCAGTAACATATACCAGGTCTATAGCCTCTGCGCTTTTAATATTGTCATTGAACAGAGCGACCAGTTTTTTTCGGGTTATCTTTATGCCGGCGGTGGTTTCCATAAGGGTATATCATCGGTAAGTTATGGTGGCATAAAATTTCATGCCTTCACTTTGTATCCTCAGTTTATGAAAACAGCAATAGTTATTGGCGCAACAGGTCTGGT
Organism: uncultured Flavipsychrobacter sp.; assembly: GCA_964478855.1. Taxonomy (GTDB): domain Bacteria; phylum Bacteroidota; class Bacteroidia; order Chitinophagales; family Chitinophagaceae; genus Nemorincola. Next base: position 5,897 of record CAYZKL010000096.1, on the reverse strand, counting down.
AGGTAAGCAGTTGGTAGAAATACTGCTCAAAGACAGCAGGTTTGAACAAGTAAAAGCCTTGGTACGTAAAAGCACCGGCATCTCCAATGCTAAACTACAGGAGCATATCGTGAATTTTGACGAACCTGAACAATATAAAAAATTACTGACCGGTGATGTGCTGTACTCCGCAATGGGCACCACGCTGAAAACAGCGGGCAGCAAGGATAAACAGTTTAAGATAGACTACACCTATCAATACAATACAGCTAAGATGGCGGCCGCTAATGATGTAAAGTCTTATGTGCTGATCTCCGCCGCAGGTGCCAGCCCTGATTCTTCCATCTTTTACTCAAAAATGAAAGGGGAGCTGGAAAGGGAAATAAAGAAACTTCCGTTTGAAACAATTCACATCATCAGGCCGGGCATGCTGGCCGGTGATCGTGAGCAAACAAGGACCGGGGAAATAATAGGCGGGCAAATAATGAATGTACTGTCGATGATACCCGGACTGGGTAGGCTAAAACCTATACAGGGCAAAGAGGTTGCCAAGGCTATGGTCAATGCTACTTTCCTGCGTAGCGGTGGTATCCATTCTTACTCCCTGGGCGATGTGTTCAAACTAGCTGAACGTACAGCATAGGATCATTGTACTTTATAGTAAGCAAAACTGCTGCCTGATGTGTCTGTAAGGGTATGCATGAACGCGATGATCTGTTTCATTTCTTTTTTTGTGAGGTGCAATTTTTCTGCAGGCAATGTTTGCCCCGGTAATGAAATCCCCCTGCCTGCACCTCCTCCGTCATTATAAAAATCCAGCACTTCATCAAGCGTATTGAATACACCATTGTGCATGTAAGGAGCTGTGAGTGCAATGTTGCGTATGGTAGGTGTTTTGAAAGCATAGGTATGTAACGCTACTTTCGTGAAACTATATTTACCCGGGTCTGTATCTAGTACAGACTTGCTGGCATTTGTAGCAGGTACTGCAAGCACTTCCGATTCTGTTTCCTGGTATAGAGGTGGAGTCAAGCCATTAAATACAGGTGCGTAGTGGCAAGTACCACATTTTGCCTTACCCATGAACAGGTTGAACCCGGTCTTTTCATCAGTACTGAAGGTGTCTGTAATGCTACGCATGTAGCGGTCGAAGCGTGAGTTGAGGCTGATCAATGAGCGCACATAACTGGATATAGCATTGGCAATATTGTATTGCGAGATAAATTCTCCCTGGCCCGGGTATGCCATACGGAAAGCTTGTACATATTCTTTATCGGCTAAAAGACGGGGTACACTGTTCTGTAGTGATCCGTTCATCTCCTCTACATTGTGTACCACCGCGCTAAGTTGATTTTCCAGAGTTTCCGCACGCGAATCATAGAACTGTCGTGTCTGCAATGCAGTGTTCCAAAGGGTAGGGGTATTACGTTGTAATTGCTTATCACCGGAAAGGTCAGTTGGTTTTGGCAGCCCGTCAGTAAACCCTTTTTGCGGTTGATGGCATGATCCGCAGCTACGTGTATTATTGCCCGATAGTCTTACATCATAAAATAATTGTTTGCCCAGAGCTATACGCTGTTGCGTGATTCGGAAGTTTTCATTTGGTGAGAAGTAGGCAAGGTCAATAATATCCGGTGCAAAAAGATATTTGGCGTCTGAGTTCAAAGCACTACGCTCGTTATGGTTGATATAACCCGATCGCTGTGCACATATCGTGAGCCATGCTGATATTTTATTGATATGATCCCGGATGAATACCAGCCTATCGAATGTATTGAAGTTGTTGTGCATTGCCAGGTAAAGGTCTGCTTTGCTAAAAAGCAACATACCCCGTTTGAATAAGGTATCATTGATGTCTTTCCTGTACAACCGGGCAATGTATTGTACTGATGAAAGTACCGCACGTGTTTCAGGGAGTGAATGTTCTGAGAACGGCACCTCGAACCCGGTAACACCTAATGATACAATACGGTAAACGCTTGTACGCATTGCCTGCCATATCTTATCATCCTTAAAATAATAGACACGGTCCGGGTCCTTCCTGAAGTGTTCTATATTATCTATCAGCAGCGACAGTTCTTGTTTCAGTCTTGTTTTGTCTATGTTATCAGCGTATACGATACCTTCTATAACCTGCAATCCATGTGGCATCAGTGAATCATCAGGATTATCGTCTTCTATTTTAATAAGATCGGGTCCGTTGAGTACCCGGGCTTTGTATGGATCAAAGACATCAATGAATAACTCTGTCTTTTTATAAGCGTTCCTGCAGCGAAGGAAGTTTATAATAAGTGCATTTTTATTGTCGGTTGTGTGGGCTGCGTTCTGAAATTGTCTCAGGCTACAAAGTAACGAATCGAGTTGCCGGTCATAATAAATGGCAACTCGCTGTGCAGGTGTAGTGCTTTTGGTAAATGCGAGACAAAGGACTGTAATGCCGGTAATTATTATGATGTGCCACTTAGTAATGCGCATTGTGTTATTATTTCGGCGGCGAACTTAAACACATCATAGACATATAAGTGCGTGGTAACAGTAATTTAATATGCGTAACAGTAGCTTAATGATTTGGTAATCGAAGGAAACATTACGGTAACGGCCCGATAACATTGCGCGTCTACTTTCGGGGCATCAAAAAGATACCCAATGAAAAGAAAGATTTTACACCTATTTGGAACACTGCTGTTGCTGCTTATGGCACAGCAAGGAAATGGACAAACCACCATTTTCGATTATGGATCATCCTGGAAATACCTGGATAATGGAAGCAACCAGGGAACCGCATGGACCGGCACAGGTTTTAGTGATGCAGGCTGGGCAAGCGATACAGGATTTTTTGGTTATGCAGATAGCTGGATAACCAAATATGTGAACGCATGTGGAACAGTGTCTTCTGCGCCTACCTGTACCAACAAGTATATAACTACGTATTTCCGTAAAGTGGTGAGTATAGCCAGCACAACTTTATATGATTCTGTAGAACTGAATATAAAAAGGGATGATGGTTTTGTTGTCTATGTAAATGGCACAGAGGTGTGGAGAGATAATATGCCCACAGGTACTATTGCCTATAATACTACAGCGTCGACAGCAATAGGAAGCGCTGATGAGTACACCGCAATTAAAAAGAGAATTCCAATTTCATTTTTTACAAATGGTAATAATACTATTGCGGTAGAACTGCACCAGCAGTCAGGTACAAGTTCTGACCTCGGCTTCAATATGCAGATGAAGGGCATTGTACGTACGCAGATATTTCCTTTTGGCGATGCGTGGAAATACCTGACTACTGGTACTGACCAGGGTACACCATGGCGTGGCACCTCGTTCAGCGATGTAGCATGGCTTACAGGTACTGGCCATATAGGTTATGGCGAAACATGGACCAATACATGTATTACTCCTGCGGCAAGCGGTTGTACCGCAGGCTGTACGCCAGGCTCATGTACAAAATACAATACCACTTATTTCAGGAAGACTGTGAACCTTGCTGATGTGTCTTTGTTTGACTCAATGAGATTCTCTGTATTCAGGGATGATGGTATTGTGATGTATGTGAATGGTACTGAGGTTTGGAGAGATAATATGCCGACCGGTACTATAGCTTATAACACTTTGGCGCCAAATGTCATAAATGGTAACACTGGTACTTATGCCGAATCGCTGGCAGTGGTAAAGTCTATACCAATAACTGCATTTGTAAATGGTAATAATGTAATAGCTATAGAACTGCACCAGAATTCAACTACTAGCTCCGATCTTGATTTTAATGTACAGATGACAGGTGTTATTCGTGTGCCTCCTGTACCTGTTACCTTATCCCAGGGCCCTTACCTGCAGATGGGTAGTAAGACTGCTGTGAATGTACGTTGGAGAACAAACATTGCTTCTAAGTCGAAAGTGGAAGTAGGTACAGTAGCCGGTACATATCCTATTGTGGTGAATGATGCAGTATTGAGAACTGAACATGAGATCCGTGTTACCGGTCTGAATCCTGATACAAAATATTTTTACCGTATAGGTACAGATACTTCGGTAACTCAGGGAGATACTACAAACTTTTTTGTAACTGCTCCTGATGATACGGCTACAAGGCGTGTTACGCTTGCCGTATTCGGTGATTGCGGCAGAAATGATAATAACTATCAGACTGGTTCATTGTCAGCATATCAGAATTATATATCCGCTCAAGGTATGAAAGCCGCAGATATCATGATGCTGGTAGGTGACAATGCCTACAATAATGGTACGGATGCTGAATTCTCGACAAACTTTTTCGCTAGATACAGCAGCAATGTATTAAAGAATCACATGCTGTTCCCTGCTCCGGGCAACCATGATTACGATAACGGAAGCTCTGCCCGCCAGGTAGACCATAATGTTCCTTACTACAGCCTGTTCAGCTTACCTACAGCTGGTGAGAGTGGTGGTGTCCCATCAGGAACAGAAGCCTATTACTCATTCGACTGGGGTGCGAACGTACACGTTTTGTCACTTGATTCTTACGGTAAAGAAGATGCAGGAACTACACGTTTGTACGATACATTGGGCGCGCAGGTAAACTGGATAAAGAATGACCTTGCCCTGAATACTAAAAAGTGGGTGATCGTGTATTTCCACCATCCTCCCTACACCATGGGTAGTCATAACTCTAATACTGAAACTGAGCTAGTGAATATTCGCCAGAATTTCATCAGGATACTGGAGCGCTATGGTGTGGATATGGTAATATGTGGCCACAGCCATGACTATGAAAGGTCTTACCTCATGAAGGGACACTATGGTAATGAAGCGTCATTCAGTAAAGCAGCACATACTACAGATAGCTCAAGTGCAAAATACAATGGTTCTGCAAATTCATGTCCTTATACTTATCCGTCAGGAAAGATCGAGCATGGTACTGTTTATGTACTTTCAGGTTCTGCAGGTGCCAGTGGCGGTGTGCAGTCTGGCTACCCGCACAATGCATTGCCATTTGCGGTAAATGATGGTGGTATGTTCTACATAGATATAAAGGACAATCGTCTTGATGCAAAATTCCTGCGTAGAGACAACAGCATCTTCGATCAGTTTACAATTATAAAAGATACCAAGGTAAAGGATACTACAACTATCCTTGCAGGCCAACCCGTAAATCTTGTGGCATCATGGCCGGGTGCTTATGCCTGGAGCACAGGTGCTGTTACAAAGTCAATAACCTTTACAGCTCCGGATAAAGATACCCTGATAACAGTTAAAGACAGTACCGTTAATACGTGTATTGCAGATGAGCATTTTATCAATGTTACCTGCACAGTACCTGTATTTACTACTTGTCCGTCAAACATCAGTCAGAGTGGTTGTAATAATGTTGTGTCATACAGTGTTGCTGATACAGGTACTCCTAACCCTGTGTTGAGTTATACATTCACAGGTGCTACTACCGCCAGCGGATTTGGTACAGGCACCGGCAGCACATTCAACACCGGTTTGACCATGGTTACATTATATGCTACAAATTCCTGCGGAGATACTACTACGTGTAGCTTTACCGTAACGATAGATCCGTTGCCTGCTGCAGTAACAGCATCAGGTGCAGGTACTTATTGCGACAATACGACAATAACTGCTGCTAATGGTTCGGATGGTATCATCTATTTCCAGGGGACTACTTCAGGTGGCACCTCTACTACTACTCCGTCAACATCAGAAGTAATTACCGCGTCCGGAACTTATTATTACCGCGCTCAGTCAGCTTCAGGTTGCTGGGGTCCTGAGGGTAGTGTTGTTGTAACTATTGAGCCGTTACCTACTCCGGTTACCGTGAGCGGTGCGGGTACGTTCTGCGGCAGCAATACTATTACTACTTCAGGTGGTGCAGGTGGTACTGTATATTTTCAGGGTACAACTACAGGTGGTTTATCTACAGCTACGCCTTC
>CAYZKL010000095.1:280-12897 GCA_964478855.1 uncultured Flavipsychrobacter sp. | reverse complement strand
GTATCAGGTATCAACTTCACAGGTACAAACGCTGGTGACTATTCATTGGTTACACCTCCTTCATTCCCGTTAAGTATACCATCAAACAGTTCTCATACATTAACTGTCCGTTTTGCACCAATGACAGGTGGCAGCAAATCTGCAACTATCAATATCAACAATAGCGACGTCAACGAAATGTTATACAACATTGCACTGGCAGGAAATGGCATTGATTCACCTGATGTGAACGTAGAAGGTAACGGCCTAACAATAATAGATGGCGACGTTACTCCGGGTATTGCAAACAACACTGACCTGGGTGGCGTGAACCTGGGTGGAAGCATAACCAAGAGCTTTGTGATACATAATACAGGCGTTGGATTATTGTCAATCAGCAATATCAATTTCACCGGTACACATGCGGCTGAGTTTGCATTGGCAAGTGCTCCTACCTTCCCGCTCGTAGTAGCTACGGCAGATTCATACACTGTTTCAGTAGTATTTACACCGGCAGCAGCAGGCATCCGTAGTGCATCATTCAATGTAATGAGCAATGATGCAGATGAAGCAACTTACAATTTCGCGATCCAGGGCAATGGTATAGCACTTCCTGAAATCACTGTAACCGGCAATGGCACTGTAATCACAGATGGCGATGCTACAGCAGGAACAGCTAATAATACAGACCTTGGCGCTACCCTGGTAGGCAGCTCAGTAAATAAGCCGTTCGTTATACATAATTCAGGGGCAGGTATACTTACTGTATCCGGAATTACGTTCACCGGTTCTGATGCCGCTGACTTCTCACTGGTAAGCGCGCCAACATTCCCCCTATCTATTGCACCAAATGACTCATCTACGATCCTTGTTAAGTTTACACCATCGGCAGTAAATACCCGTAGTGCTGTGATAAACATTGCAAGCGATGATGCAGATGAAGCAACTTACAATTATGCAGTAGAAGGAACAGGTACCGGCACTGCTGAGATCAACCTGCAGGGCAACAGCAACGATATTGCAGACGGTGATGTAACAGCAGGTACGGCAAACAATACGGACTTTGGATTTGTACACGTAGGCAGTACAAAGACCAAGAGTTTCGTAATCCAAAATACTGGCCTTCTTGCGCTCAGTGTTTCATCAGTAACATTCAGTGGTGCTAATGCTTCAGAGTTCACATTATCGGCAGGTACATTCCCTGTTACCGTTGCTCCCGGCTCTAATCAGCCATTCAGCGTGAATTTTCAACCTACGGCAGCAGGAACCCGCAATGCAAAGATCACTATCATCAATACCGACAATGACGAAAGCACTTATGATTTCTCGTTGCAGGGAGATGGGGTTGTAACAACGGGTGTTACCATTCTTAATGAGTCTACTTCATTGAAACTCTACCCTAATCCGGCTGTTGACGTTGCTACTTTAGCCATTGCACTGAAAAATGATGGTCAGATCACCATCAATATTTCTGATGTACAAGGCAAGCAAGTAGGTAAGTCAATTGAGAAGAAGCTAAATGCAGGTGAACATTTTATTGAGCTAAATACTGCACAATTGAATAATGGTATTTTCCTGGTTAAAAATCAATGATGGCATTTCATCAACAAATCTTAAAATGGTGGTAATGCATTAATCTATTGCCATTGGTTATTTTTAAAAGGCTCCGGGGTTATCCCCGGAGCTTTTTTTATGAACCAGGTCCATATCTTAAATCTAAATCCAGATAATCAAATACATCAACGAGCTATCCAGCAATACCTACTAAAGCGGCCTCACCATCATAGGTATCAGATACCAGGAGAACAGGGAGATAAGTACGGCGGCGAAAATATCCATCACAAACCCGGTAGTGGTCATGTGTTTTAGTTTCAGCTTGCCGCTGGCGAAGACAATGGCATTAGGCGGTGTACCCATAGGCAGCATACCGGCACAGCTGGCCCCCAGGGTCATGGCCAGACCCAGTTGCAGGGGATTCATGTGAAGAGCAGTTGCAATGCCTGCTACTACCGGTGCAAATACAATAACCTGTGCGATATTACTCATGATCTCGCTGATGAATATGGACGCAAGCGCAACTATAAATACCAGCAGGAAACCACCGGTGGAGAATCCTGCTATCCAGGTACCTATCATTTGTATCAGCCCGGCTTTTTCGAGTTGTGTGGCCAGTGTTATACCACCGCCAAACAGCAACAATATGCCCCAGGCCATTTTTTTGGTATCCTCCCACTCCAGCAAGGGCTTATGCTCCTTATCACCGGCATTGGCAGGTATCATAAAGAGCAGCAACGCACCTAAAACTGCTATTATTGTATCATCCAGTTTCACCAACGTCTGCATATTATTCAGCAGATCCCTTGTAACCCAAAGACACGCAGTTAGCACGAATACGAACAATACCCGCTTTTCAGGAGCTGACAGTTTGCCCAGCTTGGCTAATTCAACTCGTATCATTTCTTTAGCCACTGCATCCGCCGATATCCTGCTGGGGTACAACCACTTCAGCACAAAGTATAGGCAGAACAAAAGTATCCAGGCAAGAGGTGTGCATATCATCATCCACTCCCTGAAATCGAATGTGTAGTTGTTGTTCTTCTCCAGGAAAGCTACATAAGCTACATTGGGTGGTGTACCAATTATGGTTGCTATACCACCGAGATTGGCCGCATATGCTATAGCCAGCAGCAGGCACACACCCAGGTTATTAAGATTGCCGGGGCCTTTATGGCTATCTTCCATCACCTTGATTACGCTCATGGCTATCGGGAACATCATCATGGTTGTAGCTGTATTGCTCAACCACATGCTAAGGAAACCCGTGGCAATAATAAAGCCAAGCACTATCCTATCCCCACTGGTACCTGTGACCCGTACTATATTCAGCGCAATACGCTTGTGCAGGTTCCATTTTTCTATCGCGAGGCCTATCAAAAAACCGCCGAGGAACAGGTAAATAATAGGATTAGCAAACGGAGCGGCTGCTTCATCTACTTTGGCCACCCCCATAAGCGGGAATAACACCAGTGGCACCATAGCTACCACAGGCATAGGCATGGCCTCGCTTACCCACCAGGTGATCATGAGCGCAGCAATAGCCGCTACCCGGCATGCCTTTTCATCAAGGTGAAAAGGATTGGAAAAAAGAAAAAAGCAAAATAACCCTATACCCAGCAGTACAGAGATCAGGTGACGGTAAGAGCTCATATCAGGTTTTATGAGTTTTCAAGATAATAAAGATTGTGAGAATGTGAACCTCAAATTAATCTTGATTGCTTATCAAACGGCTAACTGTACCCGGAAAATGCGGAATGTGCGTTATATCATCTGCATAAGCGCCGCCTCATCCCAGCCGAGGAAGAACTGACCGTTGCCAAAATCCCATACAGGGCGCTTAATGAGGGAATTATGTTCTATCATCAGCTTTATAGCTTTGGCCTTATTGGTAACAGATGCTTTTTCGGCATCGGTAAGGGCACGGTAGGTAGTGCTTTTGTTGTTCACCAGCTTATCGAGCTGAAGATGTTTGAGCCAATGCTCTAAAGTGGCCTTATCAATACCAGACTCCTTGTAATCGTGAAATTCGTAAGGCAGCTTTTTAGCAGCCAGCCATTTGAACGCCTTCTGCATGGTATCGCAGTTCTTAATGCCGTATATCCTGATCATGAGCCAAAAGTAATGAACAATAAAAAAGCAGCAAGCAGAAAATAAATAATCAATATCCTATTTTTACGCCTTTAAAGCGATCAAATGCAAAACTCCATATTACTACTCTCCAGCTCTAATGTGCATGGCTATGGCTTCCTGGAATACAGCAGGGATGTTATCAGTCAGTTTATAACGGGGATAAAGACGCCACTGCTATTTGTACCTTATGCGGCAGGCAGAAGCGAATGGGATAGTTATACCGAAAAAGTGCGCAATTTCTTCAGCACGCTGGATATACCTGTAACGGGAATACACACCGTGGCAAAGGAGCGCATGTTTACCGAGCATGATGCGATCTTTGTGGGTGGTGGTAATACCTTCCGGCTGCTGAATGAGCTGCAACAGCAGGGACTGATGAGCCGCATACAAGAGGCAGTGCTGGCAGGCAGTATGCGCTACATGGGATCGAGCGCAGGCACCAACCTTGCCACCAAAAGCATCTGCACGACCAATGATATGCCGATCGTTTACCCTAAAGACGGTTTTGAAGGACTGAATCTTTTCCCTTACCAGATAAACCCGCACTACCTGGATCCGGAACCGGATTCTAAACACAAAGGCGAGACCCGGGAACAGCGGATAGCAGAGTTTCACCAGGAAAATGGCACACCTATAATAGGCCTGCGTGAAGGGGCATACATTAGTATAGGCAGAGATTGCGGGACTACAAAGCAATTATATATTGGCGGGAAGCCCGGGGCAAAGATATTTGAGCAAGGCAAAACACCTTATGAAGCACCGGTAGATAAGTTGTTTGTACTTTAAGTGCACATAAGTAAGCAGCCTCACAATCGTGAGGCTGCTTAGGGAAAATCGCTTATAAATATTCGGAGAAGTATTTTTCCAGTATCTCTGTGAGCATCTCTACAGACAGCGGCTTGCACCGGTAGCCCGTAACATCTTCCATCTCTTCCGCCCTTTTTACATCGGCAGGATTAGCTGATGTGGTGAGCATGAGAATAGTTATTTTGGCCTTCTGCTTCGGATCCAGGTGTTTGTATTGCTCCAGGAACTCCCAGCCATTCATCTTAGGCATATTGATATCGAGGAATATCAACTCAGGGATGACCTGGTTTTCCTTTTTAAGGAACTCCAGCGCCTCCAGGCCATTTGCGGCTGTTTTAATGGAGTTAGTAATATCCATTTTATTAATGACATACTGGTGGAAGTAACAATCTTCATGGTCATCATCGATCAGCAGGATACATTCCAGTTTCTTTTTCATATAATAAATGTTTTTGGTAGTGCTAAATAAAAGGTACTCCCCTCACCAAACTCTGACTCCACCCATATCCTGCCGCCACGCAGATCCACTATCTTTTTGCAATGCGCAAGGCCAATGCCTGTACCCTGGTATTCGTTGCGGCCATGCAGCCTCTGGAACAATTTGAAGATCTTATCATAGTATTCCTTCTCAATACCAATAGCGTTATCCTTTACTGCAAAAAGCCACTCCTTGCCGGTATCCTTTGCACTGATACTGATGACAGGATCAACATCCTTCTTCCTGAACTTGATGGCATTGCTGATAAGATTCTGGAACAGTGATTTAAGCCGTGATGCATGCCCGGTGATAACAGGCAGATGCCCTAACTGAATAGTGGTATTGGTCTGGGTTATGATCGCATCCATATCCTGCATAATGTCAAGGATCAGCGCATTGCAGTCCACATCTACCTTGGTAACGTCACTTTCGATCCGTGTATATTCCAGCAGGTCGCTGATGAGTATTTTCATACGCTTTGCAGCACCACTTATAAAATCCAGGTACATATCAGCACTCGGATCCAGTTTGCCTTTGTAATCGTCCTGGAAAAGCCCGATATAGTTGGTTACCGTTCTTAAAGGTTCCTGCAGATCATGCGAAGCTATGTAGGCAAACTGTTCAGTTTCCTGGTTCTTTTGCTCCAGCATTTTAGTATAAGCCTTTAGCTTCTCCTCTGCTTTTTTCTTTTCTGTTATATCACGGGTAATGTTAGAGATGCCGATCACGTTTCCCGCAGGATCTTTGATGGGAGAGATGGTTGCGGCAACAAATACAATTTCTCCATTCTTTTTTTGCCGCACCGTTTCAAAGTCTGTCAGGGCTATACCACTTGCTACCTTCTGCAATATCTCCTCTTCTTCGCTCATGCGGTCAGGTGGAAAGAGAAAGGAAATATGTTTTCCCAGCACCTCTTTTTCTGAGTAGCCAAACAGCACTTCCGCATGTTTATTCCAACTGGTGATATGGCCGTTGGTCGTCTTACTGATGATCGCATCGCCGGATGATTCTACAATAGCGGCCAGTTGCATGACCTTCTGTTCTGCTTTCCTGAGGCCCGTTACATCCTGCGCGGTACCGGTCATTCTTTTCAGTGATCCGTCTTCATCAAGAAACACATCGCCCTTACAGTCAAGAATTCCTTCGGTACCATCAGGACGAACGATACGATGAGAAAAACTGAAAGGCACCTTTTTCTGATACGCTTCCTGTATCACTCCATTCACATAGTCCCTGTCCTGCGGATGAATGCACTCGAGGAAGTTCTGAAAGTTCGATTCAAAATTCTCCCTGTCCCTGCCATAGATCCTGTAGAGTTCTTCGGTCCAGCTGACCTCGTTATTCGCTATCTCCCACTCCCAGCTGCCTATATGCGACAAATGCTGCGCATTGGTAAGCTGGATGAGTGCATTCCTTACCTTTTCCTCGCTTTCCTTTATTTGCAGGGTATAAGATTCCAGCTCCTCGCTGAGCAGGTTGAGCCCCACAATAATAGAATCGAGCTCATCACCATTCTCAGACAATATACCGTGCTTACTGAAATCCGCATTTGCAAGCCTGATGATCTGATCCGATATCTGCTCTAAACGTATGTCTTCTGCCATTATAGATATTGTTTGAGCCATGCACGGGCTTCTTCCTCGTCATCAAAAAACTTAACCGGGTATGGTTGCTTCTTTAAAGAGAAAAATAAATTGGCGGCCATTCTGCCAACTGCAGACCTGGACATAATAGCGATAGCCTTTACCAGGTCTGGAATGACCCTTGCAGCATAATCGCGCATTTCTTTATTTACCGGTGGAGATTCTGTGCTGTCTGATAGCATGCACACTTTTTTGCCCCCTGTTATCTTTTTAAATTCTTCGAGCGCCAGCTCAGCCTGAGCAATTGTCTGCTGTGGTACTCTTTTAGCAACTGAATGCAGGATACCATTATCATCAAACCAAATTGTTGAAGATGGCAGATCAATGACTTTTACGTTTTCGGGTGGTTTCATGGTTCAGATACTTACACTATAAACATCGATTTGCAGCGCGTTATGAAGTAAATATATCCAATTCACTTTATAATCCTACGGCTGTCGCAAATTATTGCGTAAGAAATATTTCATACAAATTTCGAGCCACCGGATCGATAAAAATCACTCAAATCTAAGGCAGCAATCTAACACATTAATAATGAGTTACTTACTGGATTTAAGCACATGTCCCGCAACTAAATCAAGGAACATTTTACTGTCTTTATCAAACAGTTGAGGATTGAATAATTCGCGGGGAAGAATAAACCATGAGGGTATGCCTTTGGCAGAGGGAGAGCCGCTTGCTATTACTTTTCCTTCCTGTTTATCAGCATCACTTTGCTCTTTGATAGCCACGTTCCACCTGATGCCGATATGGGGCAGGCCCTCACATTCAAGTACCGCCAGGGAGAAGCCCTCAGCCTTGCCATCATACAGTACCTGCACATTCTTAATGATCTTTTTCGGGTTAGTGACAATAGCGGGATCGTGGTAGATGAACGGCATGGCAATGAATTATAGCATAAACTTAGTGAACACGCCGCACACAGAGAAATGACCGTTTTCATTTTTATTGAATAAATTAGCAATTGAAAAATTGCCACGATGAATAATAGCAACAACGCGAGAGTTTACAAGATGTCATTTGCAACCGTGTACCCGCTATACATAACTAAGGTGGAACGGAAAGGCCGCACTAAAGCTGAGGTGGATGAGATCATCTATTGGCTTACAGGCTACAATGAAAAAAAACTACAAAAAGTACTCGACAATAAAACCGACTTTGAACATTTCTTTAACGACGCTCCGCACATGAACCCGAATGTTTCTAAAATTACCGGGATGATATGCGGCTACCGTGTGGAAGAGATAGAAGACCCAATAATGCGGCAGGTGCGATATTTAGATAAGCTCGTAGATGAACTGGCGAAGGGTAAGGCAATGGAGAAGATATTGAGGAAGTGAGGTTTGATCTACGGAACATGCCGGTAACAATAAAAGGAAAAAAGAACGTTCTGCTTCATTAAGGACAATTAGAGCCAAGTCTCTAGGAAAAGGAAACTCTGCATGGACTTAAAATTGCATCACCTAGCTCTTCATATACTTTTCCTTAAACCCTTCCTTATCTCCATATGCGGCAAAGTTCATGCGCGCCTGGTGCTCGGCCTCTATGAACTTTGCGTTCATGACATGCCTGATGGGGCACCAGTGTTTTTCCGTTCTTGACACTATCTCCTTCCAATAACGCATCAGGCCATTCACATAACCGCAATAGGCACAGCCGGTTTTTTGTACAATGTTCAGGTACGGTAGCCTAAGCCTGTCCCACACCATTATGTACTGCGACCGTTTTACATAATCTATCTTGTAAATCGGGAAGCAAATCCTGTGGTATAACTCCGCCCATATGTCCAGGATTATCACGGGTATCAGTAGGGAGGCTATCACCGGGGTCACTGCCAGTACCAGCACCCTGTTTCCCAGTCCTCGTTTCTTTGTTGCGCCCATAATTTGAAATTTGGCTCAAAAGTAAACATATGACCCAAGATAGAATACGGGCAAGTGATAGAATTCAATTACGCTATACCATCATGTTTCATATTGTTCGCAGTTGTTTTATAAGAACTGCCACCTTTCTGCCACCACCCTCATTTTTTTACTAATTCTGGCAATTAAATTATTTTGAATAACTACTTGAATATTTTTTGTAAATAATAAGAAAAATCAGGAAAATGATAATGAATAAAAGGCCTCCAAACATAATGATTTTTCCACCCGGATAGTGATTTATTGTCAAAAGGCCACCTATAATCGTGCAAATAGCGCCTAAATATATGACCCCTCTAAATACAAAAGTTTGTCGTTTCACATCAGGGCCAATATTAGTTGAGTTTGTCGGAGCAATTATTCCAATCAAACAGCCAACAATGAATAAAATCAAAGAAAAATTCAATAGCGGACGACCAATATAACGCACATGAAATACAATTAATGTTGAAGCAATGATTGCGCCAATTGCGGAAGAAAAAATGACGGCACTTGATACCTTTTGTAGCCCAGATATTGGTCCGCTGGCAGCAGTTATCTTACGAAATGAAATAAAAAGCCGGGTTAAGGAAACGAGAATAAAGACAAAGAACACTCCGACAATCACCGGCATAGGCAAATACTTTGTCCCTACCGTGAGTAATAAACCGAAGGCAATTAATAATAGTATATAGATTACCCTTCTATTCATACCAAAGTTCAATTTCCTAGAAAAGGTATTATTTTCACTTTTTCACAATTAAGTCTGAAAGATAGATATTTTAAATGGCAAATTAAATGGCAAAAGGTTTAAAAGTAGCATTATCTATTCCTCCGTCCCCCGAGAGTCTCCTTTTTCAGGGACTAGCCAGCATCGGGTACTGAAGTTGAAAGTACAATTCCAACATCTCTAACAGCAAATAACCCCGCATGATGCGAGGTTATTCTGTGGGAGCACACGGGTTCGAACCGCAGACTCTCTCGCTTATGGTAGTTACGATGAATCAGCACTTTTGTGCATAAAAAAAAGTCCTCGAAAATCGAGGACTTTAGTGGGAGCACACGGGTTCGAACCGCGGACCCTCTCGCTTATGGTAGTTACGATGAAACATACTGAAACGAAAAAAGGGTTTCAAACTTTCGTTTAAAACCCTTTTTCTGTGGGAGCACACGGGTTCGAACCGCGGACCCTCTGCTTGTAAGGCAGATGCTCTGAACCAGCTGAGCTATGCTCCCTTTCCTTTTAAAGGACTGCAAAGATAAGGGGCATTTTGTTTCCAACAAAACCATTTTGAAAAAAAATCGCAAAAACCAAATAAAATATATTCCGTGATATATCGGAAGCCGTACTAGCGTGCCTTGTAAACCGCATAGATAGTGCTGTTCATCAGGTTTACAGAGTACACCAGTTGGGCTGAGGGGTACATAAATGTTGCAAAACGAAAATTAGTAATAAAGTAATCAGCATCGCGCGGATCGGTGATCATGATGCGCTGCTGGTCATGCTCAGGCAGCATCTGTATGTTGTACCGCAGCGGGGCCGCACCACCGGGATTGCAGCCCACCCATATAGTATCGGCAGGCTGTGTGGCCACCAGTTGCTCTAATGCCTGCTTAAACCCGCTACCCCAGTAGTCGAGCTCGTAATTGTTGTGCAGGTATTCATCGCTGTGCGGTAAATACGCATTAAAGTACACCTGCTCTATGGGGTGGCTCTTTACCATAAAGTAACCTGTCCATGTCACTTGTACCACGCACAGGGCCAGTATCGCTGTCCTGAATTTAGCAGCCTGTACCTTACTGATAGCATAAATGACCATTACCAGGAATGAGGGGTAAATGAAATACAAGTGGCGCCAGTCGTCATATATAACAGAATGAAGGAGCAACACCGCGGCTACGGGCGCCACGCAGCACAGCAATGCAAGTACTACAAAGCGGTCTCCGTTATTGGTTATGTGTTGCAGTGGCCTGCGGGCAATATTATATATTACGAGCACTATACCTGCCAGCCCGGCAATAAGCCACAGCTCCGGCACAGTAATGAAGAACCATGTGGGGAAGTAACTAAGTGGCAATGCGGTACTGGCTATGAATGCACCCCGGTAGAACACATCGCCCGTCCAGTGGAAGTGAGCCATGGCGGCATAACTTTCGGCGAAGTTGGCAAAGGGGTGCTCCCATAAATAAGGCCATGCCGCATACAGCATTACCAGGAACCCACCCACAAACAAACCAAGTGCCGATAGCGACCTGCCCGGCCTGCGCTTATTGGCTATATCTCTGATAATATCCACCACCATATAGCCAGCCAATAGAACGGCAAGTATCAACCCAGGTATGCGGATACTGGCTGTATAGCCTGCCAGCATTCCCAACAACAGGTACCGTACAAGCTTACCCCTACCCAATACCCAATGGCTCACCGACAACGTAATGAGGTACATGGACAGCAGGGGAATATCCTTGGAATTGAAGAACGAATGCGCATATATACGTGGCATACACACCAGCATAATGAACGCAAGACATGCCAGGGGTTTGCTTTTGAACAACCGAAAGATGAGGAAGTATAATGATAAAGCTGCCAGTAAAAAAAGGATATGATTGGCAAGATGCCGCATATGAAAAATGTCGGCGGTCGAGGTGATGCCGGTCCACTTTTCTATAAATACCAGCACCAACTCAAAGCCTGCGCCATAGTAACGGTCCTGGTACAGGAGCAGTTGCTGATCGTTGTTGAATGCGTAGTTGTAGTTGATCCAGCCGGTTTCGCGGGTAATGGGCTCATCCCATGCTATGCCGTAGTCGCCGGCTACATATATTCCAATGATAAGCGCAACAAGGAACAAAGCAAAACCCGGTAAATGATCGGCAAATCTTTTCATGCTTAGAAAGTGAAAAGTAGAAATTAAAAATTAAAAAAGTGAAACCAGATTAAAGATACGGATGCTGCTATTAAAACATGCGCTTCACCATCCTGAGGTTGTGGGTGCGCTTGCGGAGGGAGATGCTGATGATACCGCCCTGGTCTATACGGTCTATCACCACCCTGCCCGATGTATCGGTAGCATGAATAATAGTATTGTCATTGAGCAGTATGCCCACGTGTACGATATTACCCTCCTTGTTGTCAAAAAAAGCAAGGTCGCCACACTTTGCATTTTGCAAAAAATCGACGAGTGTACCCTCCTGCGCCTGCTGGCTGGCATCGCGGGGAATAGAATGATTGCAAAGCTTGAACGCCATCTGAGAGAGACCGGAGCAGTCTATACCTGCCAGCGTACGCCCGCCCCACTGGTATGGCGCATACATATAATTTAGCGCAGCTGCCTTCAGGTGGTCACAATCCAGTATCGCATCGGCTATCTTCAGTTTCTTTCCTTTGAATTTGCCCGTTTCTTTGGTCACTTTGATCTTTCCGCCCTTCATACCCACCAGGTCGCAGCCGAGCGGTATCCACATATCGCCTTCGGGCATTACCAGCTTATCGGCATGGGAGCCTGCAAGGAATTTCAGCTCCTTAGCGTATTCCTTTTTATTCGATATGGCCAGTTGCGATTGCTTACACCATCCCTCATATCCATCCCATGCACACTTGATACGTGCCCAGTCATTATTATTTACCTCTATCAGTTCAGCCTTTTCTCCAAACAGCATCTGGCTGGTCTGCTCAGCCCTGTGCGTGGGTTCGCTTCTCAGTGGCATTACCGGTACATTACAAAAGGCATGGGCCAATGGTAAAAACATAATATGTATGTGTTGCTTTTGCCTGATAAAGGTACTATCCAATGGGATTTAGCTGCAAAGAAGTTTTAAACATTATGTATTTATATGTATAGAACCCCGTATTCCTAAACCGAAATGTTTTACTAACTTGCACGCTATACCTAACCTAAATAGTATTTTATCATAATATAAATTAGGAGGTGCGTGAAAATGAATTTTTATCATATAAAAGCTACAAAAACTTATGGAATCATCCGCAATAATAGCCGCTGTCGTTGCCGCGATAGGGGCCTTGGTAATAGGCATATTTCTGGGCAAAATGATTTTTGCCAAAAACACGAAAAAAGATCTTGAAGAAGCTGAAGCACAGGCAAAAAGGACCATTGAAGACGC
>CAYZKL010000095.1:0-270 GCA_964478855.1 uncultured Flavipsychrobacter sp. | reverse complement strand
TGCTGAAACAATAAAAGAAAAGAAAGTACTTGAAGCCAAAGAACATTTTCTGCAACTGAAAAGCACCCATGAAAAAGAAGTAACACAACGCAGCCAGAAACTAGTAGAGAACGAGAACAAACTAAAACAACAACAGCAGGCACTTAACGACAAAACATCTGCACTGCAACGCCAGACGCAGGAAAATGAACATGTAAAGGAAAACCTGGAGCGCCAGACCGAAGCTTTCAATATAAAGCGTGCTGAACTGGACCGCCACCACGAAGAGCA
>CAYZKL010000094.1:11028-13159 GCA_964478855.1 uncultured Flavipsychrobacter sp. | reverse complement strand
GTTCAATATGGTCATCTAACAATAATAACACTACAAAAAACATATTTGACAGCGCCGCAAATCTGGCGCCGCTCTCGTTATTTATTAACTGACCTAAAGATAAAATGAGTATATAAAAAGCTATCCGGAGATGAATATGCGGTTGATGCTATTCTTGACAATTTCAAAGGAAGGGAAAATGGAAGAAAATGTTTGCCTGACATTTTCGTATTGCAGCTCATCATTTACAATATAATTGAAAGCTACACGCCCCCCTATATTAAGGCTGCTTTTGCAGGAATTAAGGAATGCAGAAGTGAATACAAAGGAGGGCACGACCCTGCTGTCGAAAATATCAATAAAGATAAGATCATACACATCCTTGTTCTTTTCCATAAAAGTCTGTGCATCCATGCATACAGGGCTGATTCGGTCAAGCTGATCGGGCTCAAAACATTCCATGGCCCATTTAAGCACTACTTTATCATATTCTACAAGTGTATAGTGTGGTTTACGTCCCTGCTTGTCTAAAACCCTGACAATACTCCCAAGGCCTGCGCCAAGCACCAATACCTTTTTTATGTGAGCAGAAGCACCCTCTATGTGCTTTGCAACAGCAATGGCAGGCTTATAACGATCGCCATCAGAATAAAAGGCGTCATGAGTAGCCAGTTGCAGCTGACCTCTGTACATGAGCAATTCAAGATAAATATTACCGGCACCGGCAGAATGCCTTAGCGAAACAGGGTAAAAGTAGCTGAACAGCCGTTTTAATAAAGATACTTGGATATTATATAGAGATTTGAAAATAAATTAATCAGGGTCGCGGAACCTGCGCTTGCGGAACAACGGTACTTTATTCTCATTCCCGTTGATGAGCCTTCCGATATTCTTATGATGAGTAAGCACAACAAGAAAAGCTGTAGCTATTGCAAACAAACGATAACTTAATTCATGCTCATTGAAAATAAAAAGGATGAGTAAAGGAAACGCTATACTAGCAGTAATAGAACTAAGTGATACATAACGGGTTAACACCAGCATAACTACAAAAACGGCAACCAGGCTAACGGCAACCAGCGGTTGTATAGAAAG
Organism: uncultured Flavipsychrobacter sp.; assembly: GCA_964478855.1. Taxonomy (GTDB): domain Bacteria; phylum Bacteroidota; class Bacteroidia; order Chitinophagales; family Chitinophagaceae; genus Nemorincola. The sequence continues at coordinate 12,085 of CAYZKL010000094.1, read as the reverse complement.
TATCATACCAAACAATGTAGCAATGCCTTTTCCGCCCCTGAAATCCGCCCAGATAGGGAAAATATGCCCTAAAACAGCCGCGAGACCCAAAAACACCTGTAAATTCACAAATGGTTCACTGGTCCATGTATAAGATGATAAAATAGAAAGCTTTACAGCAAGAAACCCTTTAAACATATCCCCAAGCATCACCACAGAACCAGCCTTAGAGCCTAATATCCTGAAAGTATTTGTTGCACCTGCATTACCGCTGCCATGCTCCCTGATATCTATGCCATAAACCCATTTACTTACCCAAACAGCTGTAGGAATTGACCCGATCAAATATGCTAATACCAGAAGAAGTGCTATTGTCATTACTACTCGTTATTGAAGAAAACAAATTTAAACGTTCTTAGCCAAATATCCTAATGCACCACCGACCCTCATAATGTGATTATCTACCTCAAAATTGGCTATTTTTTATCAAACAATATAGCTATCCAATCATTAAGCTCACTCATGCTTACCACTTGCAAGCCTGCTCCCGTAGCAGCTTCGGCAATAATTTCCCTGTCATTTGTAAGTAAGCCACTCATTAAAATCGTACCACCGGTTTTCAGCCGCGCCACCAGGTCATTCATATAATGCAACAGAATATGCCGGTTGATATTAGCAAGAATGACATCGTACTTGTCTGCAGCTATATCTTCCAGGGAACCCTGGTGAACAGCAATGTTTCCGCAACCATTATTTGCAACATTCTCTAATGCATTTTCTACAGACCATTCATCATTATCTATTGCAACCACATGGGCCGCACCCATCATTGACGCAAATACTGCAAGCACACCTGTGCCAGTCCCAAAGTCCAATATTTGTTTGCCCTTAAGTTTCATCCCATGCATAGCAATGATCATCTGCCTGGTAGTGGCATGATGTCCTGTACCAAATGACATTTTGGGTGTAATACGGATATCATATGGCGTGGCTACCGGGATATCGTGAAAGCTTGCACGTATGGTGCATATCCCATCAACAATTACCGGCTGAAAATTGGACTCCCATAAGGCGTTCC
>CAYZKL010000094.1:10351-11004 GCA_964478855.1 uncultured Flavipsychrobacter sp. | reverse complement strand
GCGCGGGAATTACCTCGGTAGTGTATGGAGCTCCGGCCAGGCCGGCTAATCTTTTCAATTCCGAAGCATCAAATTGCTCCTCAGAAATATAAGCAAGCAAAGCATCCCCGGTTTCTTCGAAACCATCATAACCGGAATCAGCAAGCAAAGCAATAAGCATATCACCTGAAGTATCACCTTCAATGACAAAAGTAACTTTGATATGTGTCATAAGAATTAGAAAGAGAAATTACCTGAAAAGCCTGCGGATGAGTTTGATGCCTACGGCAAGGATAACGGCACCCGCTACAGCTGTAATAACTGTATTAATAAAGGTACTGTCCGTAATACTGAGCCTGCTGCCGAACAGCCTGAAACCAATATACCCGCCTACTATTCCGATAAGTATATCAGCAAGAAAGCTACCACTGTCTGAATCAACCAAAGCACCGGCTATCCAGCCTGCAATAGCACCAATAAGTAAAATAACGAGGATGTGTGGCATAAAAAATTTTTGTAAATATAACTAAAAAGGTTGCACTTTCCGGTGCAACCTTTTTAGTTAGTATGAGATTGAAAAATTAGTCGTCATTGTTTTCTTTGCCATTGCCCTTTTTACCTTGAGGATCTTCATCTTCTTCTGTGATTTTAGGGTCTTGCGCTTTTTCAGATTG
>CAYZKL010000094.1:5592-10341 GCA_964478855.1 uncultured Flavipsychrobacter sp. | reverse complement strand
CTACCCTCAGGTTTCTTTCCTGCTGATCAAGTGTACCAGGTAATGCACTGTTATATAGTACGCGGCGTGTAGGCACATCAGTAACAATACGGAACTCAGTACGACGATTCAACTGGCGACCCTGAGGATTATCCTTACCATTGATCTCATTCGGAGCAACAGCGTTCTTAGGACCAAACCCTTTGGCAGTCATACGAGTCCTGTCAATACCATTCTTTTCAAGGTAATCCAGTACTGACTGAGCACGACGTTGAGAAAGAGCCATATTGTAAGTTTCTTTTCCTTTACCATCTGTATAAGAGTAAATCTCTACAGTGATTGATGGGTTATCAGAAAGGAAGTGAACTACAGAATCAAGTGATGTAACAGATTCAGGACGCAGAGTAGCTTTATCATAATCATAATAGATATTGCTTACGCTGAAACTGTTACGGATGCTGTCAAGGTAAATAGTAACATATACTGTATCATCCGGATCAGAACGTTTGATCTCCATAGTGCTTACAGATGCACGGGTAGATGTATAACCTTGCTTATCACCTGTGATCACATAAGAATGAGCACGCTGCATGCTGAATAAGAAATTACCATCTTCAGAATTGTAAGTATTCATCTCACCTTTCTGGTCTATCATCTTTACCACAGTTTGTGGCATAAGTTCCTGAGTTTTTTTGCTGAGTACTTTACCAATAATTACTAAAGTAGGCTCCTGCTGTATACGCCAGATATCATTACAGCATGTAGGATTTTTCAATGCAAAGCTACCTATACGGTTTGACACTACATATGCATCGGGTTTACCCATAGGATCTTTAATGTAATAAAGTTCATCAGCAGAAGAGTTGATAGGATAACCCATATTCTTCAGGTTAGTATAACGTGAAGGACCGCCATCTGCAGAATAGATATCAAAACCACCGAAAGACTTCAAGCCATTGGTAGCAAAATATAATTTATTTACACGGCTATCATAATATGGAGTGATCTCATCGTCTTTTGTATTGATCTGCTTACCGGCATTCTGCGGACGACGATAGCTGCCATTCCTTGGGTCAACAATTGAATACCATATGTCAAAATTACCTCTACTTTGCAGTTTACGGTCAGACGCGAAGAAAAGAACCTCTTTCTTACCAACTTTAGCGATATAAGGCATTGTATTTGAAGAACCATCTTCGTTTACATTGCCTGGTACTTCTACCGGTACCTGCCAACGCTGAGCATCAAACCTTGTAACAAATATTTTACACCTAAGCTTCATGGTATCGGCTTCACCGCATTTAGTGAAATAGAACCTATCGCCACCCGGGCTAAAGCAACCGTTTCCTACATGAAATTTAGGATCAACAAAAAAGTTGCTGCCATCATTGAATGGTAAAGGCCATTGGAAAGAATCCACATAACCTCTTTGTTTTTGTGAAGTAAGGAAATGCTCTTTGTAATCCAACTTTTCATAACCATTAGACTCGATAACTGCATTACGCCCCATAGTAGAGAACAATAAAGCAGTATCACCAAGTGGGTAAGGAGAAAGCTCTGTGTAAGGAGTGTTTACATTAGGGCCTGCATTAATTACATTATAAGGCTCAGGTGATTTAATAGACGTCATTGCCATTATGCAACCGTCTATCTCCACCTGTGCACGCTTTTTCAGATTTTTAAGATACTTGGGGTCCGGATATCTTTCTGCATCATCAGCAACAGCTACGATAGCATTCTGGTTTTTACTTCCTGATGCTTTTTTGTTATCTGCAAGAAATTTTTTGAAAGATGCAATTGCTGCAACATATTCACCCTGCTGTTTTAACATTTGTCCTGCCCAGAAAGCAGAAAGTGGATATACTTTGCTGGCCAGGTCATAAGCTTCACTGTAATAGTGCGCTGCAGGAACATAGTCACGTGTAAACCTGTAACACTCCGCAAGGCGATAAGTATAATAAGGATTGCGCTCGTCATCAGCTTTTAACTGCTGGTAATAATCAATCGCATTAAAATAACTACCTGTTCCGTATAAATCGTCAGCCCAACGCAATTTTTTACCATCAGACAACTTACCTACAGGGTCATTTGCCTTGCTATTGTATTTGCGATAGTTCTTCTTTTGGGCATTTGCATCATATTGAATCGTAACGAGTATAGTCGCTAAAAATAGTACCAGCCAATTTTTTCTCATGTGCGTGAGCGTTGTTAATGGATATAAAAGTATAAATTGGTTTTAAAAAAAAGAAGGGCTTTTAAAAAAACTTTAGCCCTTCACTTATATATTTATTATTATCTTAGAACCTTGAGCAAGGAATAGTCCTGTTTTTAGAGAATGTGATCGGATTCGGAGCAATGTATCTTAAGGCTATCTCAAAGCCTCCGTTACCATTGCTTGCCTTGTTCAGAGACGATACGTTATAATCATAGGCAATACCTATACGGAATCCCTTAAACTCAACACCACCTGTGATCATAAAGGCATCTCCTGTACGATACCAGCCACCTAGGAATACAGCGGTAGAGAAGTTATTAAAGCCCTGAGTATTGCTGTATGAACTGTAATTACCAACCTGGTAGTGAAACTCATTACCTGCGATGATCTCAGTAGCCGTAGCCTGGCTTTGATATAATATAGCAGGGCGCAGACTTAACCTTTCACCAGTTGTCCAGTTAGCACCGGCTTCTGCCGTTAAACGCATATCAAGACCGGTCTGGCTGTTTTGCTTTTTTTCGATCGCATCATTAGGCTGATTGATGTTATTAGCACCAACCCCTAAAGTATAGCTGAATTTTTCGCTTGAGGCGTGAGAGAAACAAACGCCTGCATTTACGAGATAATAATTAACCGAATTACCTATACCCAGATGGTATTCCTGCGAAGTGCCTTTTGTGAAGGTACCACCACTGAACTCATCACCAAAGTATAACTTGGAAAGATCGATACTTTTTTGAGCATAACCAGCCTGCAGGCCCACAGCTAGGTCACTACCACCGCGACGTGTAGCACCAAAGAACTTGTGGTATGCCACAGAAGCCATACCTGTAAAGTTAGATAAGTTACCATCCCCTGCCTGATCTTTAAACAGTTGTAAACCACCTGTAAGATAATCACCGTTGCGCTCAATAAACAATGGCATATCTACTGATGCACCAAAAGTTACATAAGGCACTGTAACACTCGCCCACTGGCTCCTGTAAATACCTGCAACACGAACCCTGCCATCAAACATACCGGTAAATGCCGGGTTGATAACAAGAGGTGCCATATCGAACTGGGTAAAGTGGATATCCTGAGCAAACCCTACAACCGGTGCAGAGAGCGCCAAAGCAGCAGCAAGGCTTAAACGGGTTATGATATTCTTTCTGATCATTTTACAATAATTATCGTTACAAAATTACCTTAATAATGTTATGATTTCATCTTTTAAGAATATTTTTCCTGTTTTCACAGAGTAAAACATTCGCGGTACAAACTCTAAAAGCGTGTTAAATGCTGCACTTTCCATGATTCAAACGACTATTTCTATCGTTTTTCTCAAAACAGCACCTTCCACCAACGGTTGAAAATACAAAAATAATTCAAAGTAGCAATGGTTTCCCTAATAATTTTATATTCACTATCTACTTTTGAACCTGTAAAATGAATACAAAATGCTCCCGAAAACATCTGAAAACCTGCAAAATTACCGGCGATAACCCGCACAGGCTCCTACCGACTATAATTTATTAGGCAACTGAGCCCGTCTTGATTTCTGAATTTCATTTAATTCCGGAATAAACCATCCTCCATTCATTACTAACTTCTGACAATAAAGACAGCAACTTATTCAAAAACGTTTGTAAGTTGTAATAACTTTGTTTTCCAAGGCCGGGAAATGTGCAATTCCCCTTCCGGAAACGACTAATAAAATAAATCTCCCCCAAACCCTTATAAAGTTTTATTGCTTTTATAATATTGTATTTTTACATCCTTTACTGATTCAATGGCCAATACGATAAAAAATAAGAAGACTGCAGTTCCACCTACCCCTCCTCCCCCGGCAAGCGAGTTAGCCCCTGTTAGTATTGATAGAAAGCGCCAGATACGGTTAGGTTCCGGCATTTTTTTCCTCCTGGCGGGTGTTTTTACCTGCCTGGCTATCATCAGCTATTGCTTTACATGGGGCAATGACCAGGACCAGCTTATTTCGAGTAAAGGAACAATGGATTTCCTGTTGCATGACCATACCCAGGTAGCCAACTGGTGTGGCAGGTTGGGTGCTGCCATAGCTCACCTGTTGGTTTTCAAGGGTGCCGGTATCGCAGCACTGGCCGTAGGCCTTGGTGTAACAGCTATCGGGCTTCACCTGATATATGATAAACGTGTAGTGCCGCTGTTGCGCTATATGCGCTGGCTATCAATGGTGTTGTTACTGGTAGCACCAGTATTAAGTTACCTGTTTCCTTCAAGTACTTTCCCTTTAGGTGGTGCATTAGGCAAGGTTGCCATTGAATATTTCAATGGGCTTTTGGGATATTGGGGCACCGGGCTTGCGCTCTTATCCACAGTATTATTTTTTGTATTCGTAGTATTTGCGCTCGATATCAGGCCTTTCCTGAACCGCATGAAACATCATGCGCAAAAAGTAGCAGCATCCCTGAAACCCGAACCTGTATTCAACACCCCTGAAATAGAACTACCTGAAACCACTCCTTTCCCCGAAGACGCAGCTGCCAACCAGCTCAATAGCCTGGATGGCGACGATGAAAATATGTCGCTGGTAATAG
>CAYZKL010000094.1:4409-5582 GCA_964478855.1 uncultured Flavipsychrobacter sp. | reverse complement strand
CTCAAGTACGCCAAAAGAATGGGATATGAAATTAGCAGAGCGGCCGCCATTGCACGGTGATGCAACTGTCATGAATGCTGCCGAAACACTTGTAGAAGAAGAACCTGAAGATGAGCTATTTGAGGAATACCAGAAGTTTGTAGAAGAAAAAGAACCGGCTAGAAAAGTAACACAAATGAGCACAGAACCAGGCGACCCTGAATTCTCATTTGAAGTGATACAGCAGGAGGAACAACCTGCGATAGAGCATGGCTCGCATATAGCTATTGCCAGCAATGAGCCTTATGCTCCCGAACTGGATCTCCCTGATTATAAATTCCCTACCCTTAGCCTGCTGGAAGACAGGGCAACGGAAACTATATCTATAGATAAAGACGAACTGGAAAAAAACAAGAACCAGATCATACAGACACTACGCAGCTTTGGTATAGAGATACAGCGTATCAGTGCTACTGTAGGTCCTACGGTTACACTATACGAGATAGTACCATCCGAAGGGGTACGTATATCTAAGATCAGGAACCTGGAAGATGATATAGCGCTAAACCTTGCCGCACTGGGTATACGTATCATAGCACCAATACCGGGCAAAGGGACAATAGGTATAGAGGTGCCAAATGCACATAAGCAGATAGTGTCTATGCGCACGCTGATAGCAAGCGACAAATTTGTGAATAACAAAATGAGCCTGCCGATAGCTCTTGGTAAAAAGATAGATAATGAAAACTATATAGTGGACCTTGCTACTATGCCCCACCTGCTGATGGCGGGCGCTACAGGGCAGGGTAAGTCTGTAGGTATCAATGCTATACTTGTATCGCTGCTGTACAAAAAACATCCGTCGCAATTAAAATTTGTGATGGTGGATCCTAAAAAGGTAGAGCTCTCCGTTTACCGCACCATTGAAAAACACTTCCTGGCCAAGCTGCCAAATGAAGAAGAAGCGATCATCACTGATACTAAAAAGGTGATCAATACGCTGAATGCATTGTGCATAGAAATGGACAACAGGTACGAGTTGCTGAAAGAGGCCGGCGCACGTAATATCAAGGAGTACAATGAGAAATTCATAAGCCGAAGGCTTAACCCCGAAAAGGGACATAAGTACCTGCCATTTATAGTACTGGTAGTGGATGAGTTTGCAGATCTTATCATGACCGCAGGTAAGGAAGT
>CAYZKL010000094.1:0-4399 GCA_964478855.1 uncultured Flavipsychrobacter sp. | reverse complement strand
GGCACAGCTGGCACGCGCGGTGGGTATACACATTATCATAGCCACACAGCGCCCGTCTGTGAATGTTATTACAGGTACCATCAAGGCCAATTTCCCTGCACGTATCGCGTTCAAAGTATCTGCCAAGGTAGACTCCCGCACCATCCTAGATGCCGGTGGCGCTGAGCAGCTGATAGGACGCGGTGATATGCTTGTATCGCATGGCAGTGAATTACTGCGTTTGCAGTGTGCATTTGTAGACACCCCAGAAGTAGAACAGATAGTTGAATTTATAGCCAAACAACGCGGATATGCATCGGCCTTTGAACTACCAGAATATGAAGGTGAAGAAGGAGAAGGTGCTAAAGAGATCGACCTGTCCAACAGGGATAAATTATTTGAAGACTGCGCCCGTGTAGTAGTACAGATGCAGTCCGGCTCTACTTCAAATCTCCAGCGCAGGTTCAATCTCGGATACAACAGGGCAGGTAGAATAATGGACCAATTGGAGGCGGCTGGCATCGTAGGTCCTGCCGTAGGCAGCAAACCACGAGATGTTAAATTTCTCACAGAAGCAGAGTTGGACCAATTTTTGCATAGTTTGGATTAACTTCGCGGCTCAATAAATAAGAACAATTACAATTATCTAAATTCAAGCAAAACAGAATGAAAAAAGCATTACTAGTGTGTGGATTGGCTATTTTTTGTGCAGTACAGCCGGCAATGGCCCAGACAGATCAGAAAGCAAAGGCAGTATTGGATGCAGTTTCAAAAAAAGTAAGCAGTTTTAAATCATTAAAAGCAAACTTTGTACTTACACTCACCGGAGCTAAAGTTAAAGATTCTAAAAAAGGCACACTATCATTAAAAGGAGACAAATATCGAGTAGTACTGGGATCACAAGAGATCATTTGTGACAACAAAACAATATGGACCTATAATAAAGATGCTAAAGAAGTAAATATAAGCAGCTTCAACCCTTCTGAGCAATCTATATCTCCTGCTAAGTTGCTTACTAACTCTTACGATAAGGATTACACCTATACTTATAAGGGAACAAAAACAGAGCAAGGCAAGAACTGCGACTACCTGGAACTATTACCAAAGGACAAAACCAAGAAAGTGACGAAAATAGACCTGTATGTGGACAAGGCCTCATCAATGGTATCCTCTGTAAATATATTGGACAAGAACGGCAACAAAACCCAATATTCACTTAGCAACTTTACACCAAACTCAAACATTCCCGACACTTACTTTACCTGGAATCCAAAAGAGCATCCGGGCGTTGAAGTTGTGGACCTGAGATGATATATATCATTCGTAAAAAGCAGCGGGCTCAGTAATACTGAGCCCGCTGCTTTTATAATAAATACTGACTTAGTTGATTCCGTCAGTAGTCACATCTTTTACGATCTTCCCTACCAGCCCCTGCAATACTTTGCCCGGCCCTACTTCTGTAAAATGGCTAGCACCATGCTCTGCCATCTTCTGCACAGTCTGTGTCCACCTTACTGGCGATGTGAGCTGGTTGATCAGGTTTTGCTTAATGAGCACCGGATCTATATAAGGATGCGCATCTACATTCTGAAAAACAGGACATGTAGGAACATGAAATTCTGTTGCAGCTATTGCCGCTTCCAGTTCTTCACGGGCAGGCTCCATCAATGGAGAATGGAATGCACCACCTACCTGCAGCATAAGGGCGCGTTTGGCACCCGCAGCCTTCATTTTTTCGCTCGCCTGCGTTATACCTTCTATACTACCACTGATCACAAGTTGGCCGGGGCAATTATAGTTGGCCGCCACAACAACTTCGTCCGTAAACCCGGCACATATCTCTTCCACCTTCGCATCATCAAGGCCCAGCACCGCTGCCATAGTAGATGGGTTTATCTCGCAAGCGCGTTGCATAGCTGCGGCCCTTTTTGCAACCAATCTCAAGCCATCTTCAAAAGATAATACCTTATTAGCAATAAGCGCCGAGAACTCACCCAATGAATGACCCGCAACCATATCAGGCATCAGGTCAGGCGTAGTAAGAAATTGAATTACAGAGTGCAGAAAGATAGCAGGCTGCGTAACATTGGTTTGTTTCAGTTCCTCTTCCGTACCATTGAACATGATATCGGTGATACGGAATCCAAGTATATCGTTTGCGCGCTCAAAATACTCCTTGGCTGCTGCATTTTCTTCATATAGTTTTTTACCCATGCCCGGAAACTGGGCTCCCTGTCCGGGGAATATATAAGCGTGCTTCATGCAATTGATTTAGGATGCGAAAATAATCAATTACAGCAATCCGCTGAAAAGGTTTTATGCTTAGTGTCCGGCTTCAGCATCCCATACTCCTGCCCCTTCCCTGATCAATGAAGGTGAGCCGCTGCTACAGTCTATTACAGTGGACGGTATGATGCCTCCAATTCCACCATCTATCACAATATCTACCAGTTTCCCAAATTGCTCATACATCAGTTCAGGATCTGTAAAGTATTCCACATCGCCATCCATAGGCAATGATGCACTCATCAGCGGATGGCCTAGACCGCTTACTATCTGGTGGCAGATCTTATTATCGGGTATGCGGATGCCTACTGTGTCTTTTTTAGCTTTCAGCTGTTTTGGCACTTGCTTGCTTGCCTCCAGTATAAAGGTGTACGGACCGGGCAAAGATGCCTTTAATAACCTGAATATGGGCGTATCTACGCTTTTTGCATAATCACTCAGATGACTGAGGTCGCAGCAAATGAACGAGAACTGTGCCTTTTTAACGTCAATGTTCTTGATCCTGGCGATCCTGTTAATAGCATCGGCATTAAAAATATTGCAGCCTATACCATATATCGTATCAGTGGGATAGATGACCACTCCACCGGACAACAGGCAGTCTATCACGGTCTTTATATTACGTGGTTGCGGGTCATCTGGATGAATACGAAGCAGCATAATGATATATTTACTTTACAAAGTTACGTTCTTTAAGAATGGCAATGGTTCCCTTATAATTCGGCAATATCTGTTGTTTAATGTAGTTTTATCGCTGAATCGACAGAACTGCTTCTGAATTTTTAATTTTTGAATCTTTACTTTTTAAAATGTTCTCAATAATCATACCCACATGGAATAACCTTGCTTTTGCAAAGTTGTGCGTGGATAGTATCCGCAAAAACTCGGCCTTTGCACACCAGGTGATCCTTCATGTGAATGATGGCAGTGATGGCACATTGGCTTGGGCAAGAGAACAAAATATTGACCACACTTACACACCCGGCAACGCAGGTATCTGTATCGCGGTAAATGAGGCTGCGGGCCTTGCCACGCAGAACTATATAGTGTACATGAATGATGACATGTACGTGTGCCCGGGTTGGGATACTGCAATTGCCGATGAGATAAAACAACTGGATACAGACAACTTCATGTTCTCCAGCACCATGATAGAACCTATCAATTATAACAACCCTTGCGTTATCAATAGAGACTTCGGACAAAGTATAGAAACCTTTGATGAAGCTGCACTGCTGAAAGAATGCAACACAATACCAAAAGCAGACTGGGCAGGATCAACATGGCCACCTACTATTGTACACCGCAAATACTGGCTGATAACCGGCGGCTATAGTATAGAACTAAGCCCAGGGGTAAGCAGCGATGATGATTTTGCGATGAAGATGTGGGCTGCAGGCTGCAGAATATTCAAAGGGCTGGGCAAAAGCCGTGTATATCATTTCCAGTCCAAGTCAACACTGCGTATCAAAAAAAATAATGGAAGGAAACAGTTCCTGATGAAGTGGGGGCTCAACCAATCTACATTCAATAAATATTACCTGGAGCGTGGACAGCCTTATAAAGGACCGCTTACCGGCCCGGATGCCGGCACATTAAAAAGAGAAGTATTCAGGGCATGGCTGAAACGCAAGATCATGTAATACCACTCCCCTACTCCATCATATCTATAGCTTCTTTTTTTCGTCGAAGCCATTTATTCCCCTGGTGAGCCAACCATGCAGAACCGGCGCCTATTACCGCACCGACAAGGATATCGGTAGGATAATGTACACCCAGGTGCATCCGCGAATAGCTCACTGTACTTGCCCACACATAGGACGGCACGATCACATACCATTTAGGATAACACAGCGCAAGCGACGTGGCTGAACAAAATGCATAAGAAGTATGTGCCGACGGGAAAGATGGTCCCTGGTTGGTATGATAAGGCTGCAGGTACGGATAAGTCACATAGGGCCGGGTCCTGTTCACGCCGTACTTCAGCCCCACAGAAAGTACTGTATTGATACAAAGCCCTGTGGCAGTCTGTAATCCGGCTTCCCATATATCTGCATCGTTGCGCACATACCCCACTATCAACTGTGTTAACGGCAGCGCGGCCGACATGGGTAGTGCAGATTGTGTAAATACT
>CAYZKL010000093.1:12674-13363 GCA_964478855.1 uncultured Flavipsychrobacter sp. | reverse complement strand
GCATTAGCAATGTGTACCTGGTGGGGGGCAGGGTGCATGAGACCGATGTACACCCGTTCAAGAAACACTTTGAGGTCCTGGAAATAGGGGAGACCCTCATTACCGCCAAGCATACCGTTACCGAGGCCGACATCACCAACTTTGCCAATGTAAGCGGCGACAACATCTACGCCCATATGGATGCCACATCGCTGGAGGGTACCATCTTCGAAAAGCGGGTGGCGCATGGTTACTTCATATTGTCTAAAGCGGCGGGGCTGTTTGTAGATGCCAAAAAAGGACCGGTATTGCTGAACTATGGTATAGATGAGGCACGCTTTACCAAGCCTGTGTACCCCGGAATGACCATAGGTGTGCGCCTGACAGTGAAGGAGAAGACCGCGCAGGAGAAACGCACTCCCGAGGATGTGGCCAAGGGCATAGTGAAATGGCTGGTAGATGTGTATGACGAGACAGGGGAGACCGTGGCTATTGCCACCATTCTTACCATGGTGCGTATGCGCAACCAGGGCGAATAACCCTGCGGCAGTTTTACTGCTCAGTTTCGGTGGTTTGGTCTTATCTTTGTGGTTCATAAAATCAGTTTATTATGAGGTATCTCAGCTCATTTGCCATAGTGGTTGCTTTATTAGTAGTGGGCTTTGGCGCAGGTTGCGTCCGCAAGCCTATTGATGATATGAAGCTGGTGC
>CAYZKL010000093.1:3450-12601 GCA_964478855.1 uncultured Flavipsychrobacter sp. | reverse complement strand
GATCACCTGGCACTACCGGTTTACCGATGCCTCTGCAGACTCACCGTACCATACCACTTACCAACGGCCCGATATGGTCTTTACGCTTGCTTATATCAATGATAAGAAGATGAAGTTTGGCGACTATGAAGTGGGCTATAACGAGACCGCCTCTTCAGATTCCATACTTGTATTTACAGACCTCGGCCCGTACACGCCCGATACCAAGACGCTTACCATCAACCTGCAGACGGGTGTTACCACCTTTAAGCGGCTGGAGCGTGTGAGCGCTGCCGCCGGCCAGGCCACGCATTTCTTTTATGTCCCTTGATTTGATTAGCAAATTAGCTGATGCGCTGATGAGCTGATTTTTCGCGAGTAAACGCTACTTGATTTTAGTACATTTCTCAATTAGCTAATTTGCATATCATCACATTAGCACATCGATAATTAGCACATAAGCTAATCAGCTAATTACAATACCTCCGCCGTTACTCCGTTCCCTCAGCCATTTGTAGAGCATGGCGGCCATATTGCCGGCATTTCTTGATGGGGGTGCTATGCTCCATTTCTGGTTGATGATGTGGCTGTTGATGAGTATTCGTTTGTCATCGGCTATAAAGATCATTACCTCGCGCTGGGGGCTGTTGCTGTTGCGCGGGCGGCTCAGTATCTGGAACACATCGGGTGCCTGCGGGTGCCGATAGACATTGAGCTGCTGCCACCGCAGAAAGTCTTCGATCTGTTTACGGTTCTCATTGGCAAAGAAGGGGGTAGGGATGGCTAGGAACCGCAGCGAGCGCCAGTACCTGCTGATCCTGGCAATAGCAACGATGAGGAGTGTACCGGCAAGGAACCAGCCTGCACCATAGTGTACCCTGCCGCTGGCAAACAATGCCGTCCATATTACCCGTACAGCAAAGAACAATATGAGCACCGCAGAAAGTGCAGCCGGAATTGTGCGCTTATTGATCGGGTAGCGGAGGTGCTTCTTTATAAATACCAGGTCGTTGAGCAGGCTATTTTTCCAATGCGGGGCAGTATGGTCGAGCGGAAGGGTTTTCATTGCCTAAAGATATGATGGATAGGCATTTGTAATTACTACTGATTTGTTCGGTAAATACAAAAAATTAATCATCCTTAAGCGGGCGTTTTTTGATCATGCCACCACGGGTGTCTTTTACACTGCTCATCACCACAAATGCATTATGGTCTATCTTTTCAATTTCCGATTCCATTTTATTAAGCTCCAGGCGGGTAATAACAGTGTACAGGATATCTATATCGCTTGTTTCACCAGTTTTACCGTAGCCGCCACGCCCGTTATAGATGGTCACCCCACGCCCCAGTTTGTCTATGATCATATGCCTGATCTCTGATGAATGAGAGGATATGATAGTAACGCCTGTATATTCTTCAATGCCTTCTATAATGAAGTCCAGCGTTTTAGATGCAGACAAGTAAGTAATCATAGAGTAGAGTGCTATCTCTATAGACAGGAAGTATGCTGCAGCCGAAAAGATGATGACATTGATAACGATTATAATATCGCCCATTGTAGTCATAAACTTCTTGCTCAGGAATATCGCCAGTATCTCAGTGCCATCCAGCACAGCGCCGCCTCTAACAGCAAGGCCTATACCTGCCCCCAGGAAGAACCCTCCGAATACTGCCACCAGCAGGTTGTCCTGGGTTACATCAGGGAAGGGTACCACAGCTACCACCAGCGCCAGGCCCGATATGGCACAAGCGGTCTTAATGGCAAATGTTCTTCCCATCAGCTTATAGCCAAGTATGATAAATGGTATATTGATACCGATAAGGAAGATATATAACGGTATTCCTGATAATGTAGATGCGAGCAGGGATATACCTGTGGCGCCACCATCTATAAAGTGGTTGGTGAGCAGGAAACCCTTCAAGCCAAGAGCAGCGGAAAATACCCCTGCTGATATCAGGAGTACATCTTTTATAATTCGTTTGGTTGTAATTGTCTTTTTATCAGGCATTTTGTGTTTCGGTTGCGACTAAATTACACCGATTTTCAATTGCTATTACCTGAATAATTAAATTGATTTTTTCTCTTATTTAAAGCGTTGATTGTGTGGTAATTGAACGAATTAATTATTGGTCACTCTTACCGTAAATTGTAATGATGTGCTCATATGCGGTTCGAATAGCTTTTTTACGAAGATGTACGTACATGATAAAAGCGATTATAGCCATTACAAGGCATACAGTCATAAAAATGAACTGGTTAAGATACAGAAAGATGAATATACCAATGCTCATTACACCAGTCAGGCTACGAAAAAATTTGGACGAAGCTTCAAAACCTTCGACCACACTATATACTGCCGGGTAGCGGATAATGAATTCTGCCCTGCACCATTTATAGTTGTTGATCACGGTAATGTCTGCGATACCGATCTTCTGTTTTTTGATCCCGGTTATAAGGTCATTCATCTTAGTATTATCCCAGTTTTTTTCATAGATCTTTTTATGCACGATAATATCCCAGAAAGAACCAATGTAATATACAATATGACCGATGATATATGCTGCTATGAACAATGCAATACTTACCTGCCATTCTTTAGATATGTTATGAAACAGACTTTTCACCAGTGTTACCATACATGGTAACTGGTACAGCAAAGCTTCCATGATAATGCCGGGTAGTAATATGGAAAAAAGGTCAAGTACACTTAATTTTAAATTATCAGATATGGATTTCATCTTATGCCGTTTCTGCCGTGTGAATTAGAGTATTTTGCAAATGCATAATGTAAATATAAAATTTAATCATTAAATCACGTATTCATTTCTGTCTTTTATCGCTTAATGTTATCTTTGCGGGTTCTTGATTTTAAGTTCATAGTTGTATCATAGTGATTCCGGGAGATTTGTTTTCCCTTATCTTTATCTTACGTCCTTGATCTCAGTTTTTTGACCATTACTAATAATCATTTGATATGTCACAAATAGCCGGTACATCGAAGTCTGCGAGGTTGTCGTTTGAAGAGTTTAAACAAGGGGTACTTGATGATTACCGTATGGCGGTTGCCAGCCGAGAGGCAAGTCTTATCGGTCGCCGCGAGGTGCTTACCGGCAAGGCTAAATTCGGCATATTTGGTGATGGAAAGGAACTGGCGCAGATAGCAGCGGCAAAATGCTTCAAGCCCGGTGATGTACGTTCGGGCTATTACCGTGATCAGACCCTCATGTTTGCTACCGGAATGAGCGATATACAACAGTTCTTTGCGCAGTTGTATTCTGACATGAGCGTGGAGAACGAACCTGCATCTGCGGGCCGTATGATGAACGGGCACTATGGTACCCGCTGGCTCGATGAAAAAGGGGATTGGAAAGACCTAACCGCCGGGCCACAGTCCAGCAGTGATATTTCTCCTACCGCCGGTCAGATGGTAAGAGCGCTCGGGCTTGCTTACGCATCTAAGATGTACCGCAATGTAGATGAGTTGCAGACAGGCTTTGAGAAATTTACCAACAAAGGAAATGAAGTTGTATTCTGCACTATAGGTGACGCTTCTACATCTGAAGGATTGTTCTGGGAAACTGTGAACGCTGCGGGTGTATTGCAGGTGCCGCTTGCCATATTTGTTTGGGACGATGGTTACGGCATTTCTGTCCCACGTAAATACCAGACCACTAAAAATTCAATATCGGATGCACTTGCAGGTATGCAGTGGGACGACCGCAAAGGGGGTATCAACATATACACTGTAAAAGGATGGGACTATGCAGGTCTTGTACAAACATTTCAGCAGGGAATAGCACGTGTGCGCGAAACGCAGATACCGGCTATCTTCCACGTTCAGGAAGTAACCCAGCCACAGGGGCACTCTACATCAGGCTCGCATGAGCGTTACAAAAGCAAGGAGCGCCTGGAGTGGGAAAAGGAATGGGATTGTATAGCGCGCATGCGCCAGTTTGTGGCTGATAACAAGATAGCTACAGAGGAAGAAATACTGGTGGTAGAGCAGGAAGCAAAGGATGAGGCACGCAATGCAAGGCAAAGGGCATGGGAGAACTTCCTGGCACCGATCAGGGAACAGATACAGCAGGCAACATCATTGTGCAACCAGGCTGTGTATGAGGCAGGTGATAATGCCCCCGCAATAGCTGCAATAGTTCATGAGCTGAACAACATTAAAGAGCCTATTCGCAAAGACGTGATGCAGGCAGTACGCAAAGCATTGAGCTTATGCCATGTGCAGGGCGATGCTACCCGCAATCTGCGCAATTTTTACGACTACATCAATACTGATAATAAAGAGAAGTATTCTTCTCATCTTCACTCAGAATCGCGCCACAGCGTGATGA
This sequence comes from uncultured Flavipsychrobacter sp., assembly GCA_964478855.1. Taxonomy (GTDB): domain Bacteria; phylum Bacteroidota; class Bacteroidia; order Chitinophagales; family Chitinophagaceae; genus Nemorincola. Next base: position 8,275 of record CAYZKL010000093.1, on the reverse strand, counting down.
AGGTGCAGGAAGTAGCACCACAATATGATGCAGATGCAGCTACGCTGAATGGCTACGAGATACTGAACAAATTCTTCGATAATACTTTTGCTGCCAATCCTGCGGTATTTGCGTTTGGCGAGGACCTTGGTAAGATAGGAGATGTAAACCAGGGCTTTGCAGGCCTTCAGGAAAAATATGGTGCTTTGCGCATTACCGATACCGGTATCCGTGAGGCAACGATCATAGGGCAGGGTATAGGCATGGCTATGCGCGGCCTTCGCCCTATAGCCGAGATACAATACTTAGACTACCTGTTATACGGTTTACAGCCACTTAGCGATGACGTTTCTACACTCCATTATCGTACCCGTGGTGGGCAGAAGTGCCCGCTGATAGTGCGTACCCGTGGCCACAGGCTGGAAGGGGTATGGCACAGCGGTTCGCCTATGGGTATGATCATTAATGCCATCAGGGGTATGTATCTGTGTGTGCCGCGCAATATGACGCAGGCGGCAGGTATGTATAACACTCTGCTGCAGGGCGATGAACCGGGTATTGTTATTGAGTGCCTCAATGGTTATCGCCTGAAAGAAAAAATGCCGACTAACCTGAACGAATTCACTATACCGTTTGGTGTACCCGAAGTGATAAGGGAAGGTTCTGATATTACCATTGTATCCTATGGCTCCACACTCAGGGTAATAGATGATGCCATCAATACCTATCTGGCGCCGAAGGGCATCAGTTGCGAGGTTGTTGATGTGCGTACGCTTCTGCCTTTCGATGTGAATCACATGATCGTTGAATCATTGAAAAAGACCAACCGTATTGTATTTGTGGATGAGGATGTACCGGGTGGCGCTACCGCATACATGTTCCAGCATGTGATGGAAAAACAAGGTGGTTTCAGGTGGCTGGATGCAGCTCCAAGAACCATTTCAGCTAATGCACATAGGCCTGCTTACGCTACGGATGGTGATTACTTCTCTAAGCCGAATGCAGAGGATATAGCATTTGTTATCGAGCAGATGATGGCTGAATAAAAGAAAAGGTTTGCCATTGGCAAACCTTTTCTCTTTTATTGAGTACGATACTTTGTTATTTGGCTGCAAGTTCCTTAGCCTTGGCAAATACCTCACCTTCGCCACCTTCTTCATAGCCTATATGGGTAAATGCTACTTTACCGTTCTTATCGATGATAATGGTATATGGCACTGATTGAAAACTCAAAGACCTTTTCAGATCTGAGTTAGGATCGATGTAGTAAGGAAAGCTCCATCCCTGCGAGATAGCATAAGTACGAACAAGTCCTTCGGCACGTGCCTCATCTATAGAGATAGCCATATAGTTGATATCTGCTTCTTTCTTCCAATCAGGTAGTTTTTTAGCGATATTTTTGATCTCCTTTTTGCATGGTACGCACCATGTGGCCCAGAAACTGATGATCGTTACCTTGCCTTTCTCTATGGTTTGGCTGAATGGCATCTTCTTACCAGTGTTCACATCTTTTATTTGTGTATTCGGTAATTCCTGAGCATGTAGCGTTGCAGACAACAAAAGTGTAGCAGCAGCTACCAGTATTTTTTTCATAAGTACTTGTTTTTAAAATAAATAAGCGAAAACTTTGCCAGAATTAATATAAGCGACTAATTTCGGAAAAACTTTAACAATATACGCCTCTTAATGAAAAAATCTGCCCTTTTATTTTTGTTAATATTGGTATCATCCAGAATATTTGCCCAGGGAACGTTTTCAGGAGACCTGATGATGAACCTCAATTTTTTCCAGAGGGATACTAATATCAGAGCATCAGGTAACCCGCTTTATGATAATTATCTCAGTGGAAATGAAGGTTGGCTGAGCCTTCGCTATAACATCAAAGGATATACATTTTTTGTCAGGGCTGATGCGTTCAATCACTCTAACCTGAAAAACCCAACATCAGCAAATAGTGATTTTGGTATTGGAGCATGGAATGTGGGTAAAGAGTTTGATGACCTGACCATCAACATGGGTTTTATCTACGACCAGATCGGAAGTGGTATTCTTTTCCGTTCTTATGAAGACAGGGGCTTACTGATTGATAATGCTCTGGTTGGTATAGAACTGAAGTATAAAGTGGCTAATAATATCCTGGTAAAAGGATTTACAGGGCAGCAAAAGAATAATAACGGAGTTAATAACCTGCGATATGCTCCTATACTGAAAGGCTTCAATGGAGAAGGTGACTTCGCTGTCGGTAAGGTACATCTTATGCCTGGCGTTGGCGTGTTCAACAGGACGCTGGATGCAAACTCATACAATACGGTAGTAGCAAAAGTAAAAGCCGATACAAACGCAAGCCACCATTTTGTACCGGTACATAATATGTATGCTTTCACTGCATACAACACACTTATTTACAAAAACTTCTCCTGGTATGTAGAGGGTGCATACAAGACGCATGAAGCCATCCTTAAGAATAACATACTGGAAGACGTACCAGGTAATGTTCAGTATACCTCGATCAACTATGGCATGAAAGGTATCGCATTGAGCCTTACAGGTAAACGTACAGAAAACTTTGTGATGCGCACCTCGCCCAACGAGATATTATTGAATGGTATGATGAACTGGCAGCCTATTGTAGCGGTATTGCGCCCTGAGCGTCTTATCTCCCGTTACACACCGGCATCACAGGACATCTCTGAAATGGCCGGTACTGCTAACCTGCTGGTGTCACCAAACGATAACACCAGCTTTACATTCACTTATACCAACATCAATACATTGTCTGGCGCAAAGCTCTATCGTGAAGGTTTTGGTGAAGTAGTATACCAGGGTGTAACAGACTGGATATTTCACGTAGGTGCTCAGTATCTTGAGTATAATACGAGCTTGTACCAGGGAAGGCCTGCTCCAATACTGTTCGGTATAACTCCGTTTACAGAAGTGACCTACAAACTAACGGAGAACAAATCACTAAGGTGTGAACTGATGTATATGAGTACAAAGCAGGATTATGGTTCATGGGTATTTGCATTGATTGAATACAACCTGGCTCCTAAATGGTCGATATCTGCATCTGATATGTACAACATCTCGCCTAATAAGGGTAGTGATAACCTGAATTATAAAAATCCGGGTAACCATTTTTACAACATCTTTACCGCTTATACGAAAGGCCCGCATCGTTTCACACTTGCTTACGTAAAGCAGGTGGATGGTATCAACTGTACCGGAGGTGTATGCAGGTATGAACCCGCATTCAGTGGTGTTAAAGCCACTATTTCAACAACTTTCTGACCAGGTTTAGTAGTGTGATATTGTGCAAACATTCGTTAGATACACCTTATTGCTGTTTGCACTTTTACAGCTGCGTAATGGTGTCGCAAGTGCACAAGTTGTTGCAAAGCGTGTACTTGATGCATCACCTGTTACCGAACCGATTACTATTGATGGTAAGCTCTCCGAGACTGCCTGGCTGAAAGCACCTAAGGCCAGTGGTTTTACACAATATCGTCCCGATCCCGGATTTGATGCTACCCAGCAAACAGAAGTGAGTATACTCTACAATAACGATGCAGTATACATAGGAGCGTGGCTTTACGATAAACATCCTGATAGCATCCTGAAGCAACTGTCTGCAAGGGATGATGACGGGGGGAATACCGATGAGTTCGGTGTTACATTCGATACCTATTTTGATCAGCAGAATGCTTTTGAATTCTCTGTGACTGCAGCCGGTGTGCAGGTGGATGAGATACTTAAGTTCGACGGAGGTAACCCCTCATGGAATGCAGCCTGGTACTCTAAAGTAACGATCAATGATAAAGGGTGGTGCGTGGAAATGAAAATACCTTATTCCGCATTACGCTTTCCTAAAAAGACAGTGCAGCAATGGGGGGTGAACTTTTACAGGTCCATTAGAAGGAACAGGGAGATGGACTACTGGAATACAGTAAAACCCGGTGTTTCTAACGGGATCGCCCAATCCGGCATATTGGCAGGCATACATGATATCATATCACCTGTAAGGCTGGCCTTACTCCCTTATGTGTCGGCATATGCGGAGCATTACAGTGGCTCAACTGCAAAAACCGTGAACGGCGGCATGGACATAAAGTATGGTATCAATGAGAGTTTTACACTCGATATGACCCTCGTGCCAGACTTCGGACAGACCTTGTTTGATAATAAAGTATTGAACCTGTCTCCTATCGAAGTGAGGTATGATGAACGCCGTTACTTCTTTACGGAGGGTATGGATCTGTTCAATAAGAACGACTTATTCTACTCAAGAAGAGTAGGAGGTACACCGGTGGATTTTTACAGTATTGGTAATAATATTGACTCCAATGAAACACTGGTTAAGAATCCGGCTACTTCAAAGCTATATAACGCCACCAAGATATCAGGAAGGAACAAGAATAACTTAGGTATAGGGTTCTTTAATGCCGTAGCTGCGCCCGCCTTTGCCACTATTGCTTATGTGCCTACAGATACTACGCGAACATTACAGACAGCACCATTGACCAATTATAATGTAATTGTACTTGACCAAGCATTAAAGAACAACTCTTACATTAGTTTTATCAATACCAATGTTTACCGGCAAAGCGGTAGCTATAATGCAGATGTGAGTGCTTTGTTGTTCAAATTTGCTAATAAGGAAAACACATATGGTGTTACTGGTTCGGGGGATGTGAGCCAGTTATACAATGGCTCAAAACCGGATCTCGGTTACCGGTATTATCTGAATGTAGGTAGATTGAGCGGCAACTACACATGGTCGCTCCGTACCACCTCTATCAGTGACAGGTTCAATCCAAATGATCTTGGTTACCTTGATCGAAACAACATC
>CAYZKL010000093.1:2795-3440 GCA_964478855.1 uncultured Flavipsychrobacter sp. | reverse complement strand
TATACTTACGAACAGTACTACAACATCTTCAAGCCCAATGATTATTTCTTTTCAGCATACAATCATGTAGGAGTAGAATATTTCAGGGTATTCAATCCAAATGTTTTCAGGCAGGCGGATATTTATGGTTCTCACAATGTTACTTTTAAAAACTGGCTTACATGCGGACTGTATTGGACATTGATGCCACTGAATTCTTATGATTACAATGAGCCTCGTGTTTTCAACAGGTATTATGTTTATCCGAAGAACTATATGGTTGGCGGATTTTATTCATCAGACTACCGTAAAAAATTTGCTTTGGATCTTACTGTAACAGAAAGGAAATTCTCTGAACGCAAGCGTAATTCTTTCTCCTGGAATGTGTCTCCTCGTTACAGGTTCAATGACAAGTTGTCAATGATCTACAGTTTTGCAGTGCAGTACAATAAGGATGATGTAGGTTTTGTGGGCAGGAGTAATGATTCTATATATTTTGGTATCAGAAACCTAAATACTTACACCAATACTATTGATGCGGCCTATATATTCACCAATAAGATGTCGTTGAAATTAGCCGGTCGTCATTATTGGTCTCAGGCCCGGTATTCTTCATACCAGTATTTGCACACTGACGGACATTTGTCTGAAGCGAACTACCCGGTA
>CAYZKL010000093.1:1354-2785 GCA_964478855.1 uncultured Flavipsychrobacter sp. | reverse complement strand
ATTTACTCATCACCAGCGGATCCCGCATTTGTCAATAACTACTTTACCGACCTTCAACACACATTCCAGGCGCCACAGAGTAATAGCTTATCGGTGAAGGTTATCTACTATCTTGACTATTTGTCGTTAAAAAGTGCATTCAGAAATAAGGGATAGACTTTATCTCAATTTGAGTGTGAGATAGTAATGGTTGCCTACATTTGTACTGATATCCCAATTCAAGACCATGCTGAAAACAGATTTTTTGATCATAGGCTCAGGTATAGCAGGGCTCACATTCGCAGTAAAGACCGCCCGCCGTTTTCCTGATAAGATGATAACGATACTTACAAAAGCCAATACCGATGAAACCAATACCAAGTACGCACAAGGTGGTATTGCAGTGGTCAATGATCTTGAAAAAGACAGTTTTCAGAAGCATATCCAGGATACATTAATAGCAGGAGACGGACTGTGCAATGAACATGTGGTGGATATAGTAGTTAAGGAAGGTCCGCAAAGAGTGAACGAGATCATAGACTGGGGAACAAAGTTTGATAAGGATACAGAAGGGGATTACATGCGCGGAAAAGAGGGTGGACATTCCGAGTACCGCATACTGCACCATAAGGATATAACGGGGTTTGAGATCGAGCGGGCATTGGTGGAAGAGGCAAAGCAGTATCCGAACATACAGATACATAACCACTGGTTTGTGCTTGATATCATTACGCAGCATCATCTTGGATTCCTGGTAACAAAGGCTACTCCCGATATCACTTGTTATGGTGTTTACGCCATCAACCTACAGACGAATAATGTAGAAAAGATACTGGCGAGGTGTACACTGATGGCATCGGGTGGTGCCGGACAGGCTTATCGTACAACTACCAATCCCCGTATAGCTACAGGAGATGGTATTGCCATGGCTTACCGTGCTAAGGGTAGGATAGAGAATATGGAGTTCATACAATTTCATCCAACTGCTCTTTACGAGGCCGGTATCAGCCCGTCGTTCCTTATCACTGAGGCGGTAAGAGGCGATGGTGCTGTGCTTCGTAATAAAGACGGCGATGCGTTTATGCCATCTTACGACAGTCGTGCGGACCTTGCGCCGAGAGATGTGGTAGCACGTGCAATAGACAGCGAAATGAAACGTACAGGTACCGAGCATGTGTACCTGGACTGTCGTGCTATGGATCAGCAAAAATTCAAGGCTCACTTCCCGAATATATATGCAAAGTGCATGGCTATGGGTATTGATGTATTTCAGCAGATGATACCTGTGGCGCCTGCGGCACACTACTGCTGTGGCGGTATCAAAGCAGACGAAGCAGGAAGGTCGTCAATACTGAACCTGTATGCCTGTGGCGAATGTGCCAGCACAGGGCTGCATGGTGCCAACCGTCTGGCTTCAAATTCTCTACTCGAAGCACTTGTATTTGCTCATCG
>CAYZKL010000093.1:0-1344 GCA_964478855.1 uncultured Flavipsychrobacter sp. | reverse complement strand
CGTTGTGCAGAAGATATGGCTGATAGAATAGAAAGTATAGCATTTAATGATGCCGTGCCGGACTGGAATGCATCAGGTACTAACCAGCCAAGGGAGATGATCCTGATCACTCAAAGTCTGAAAGAGATACAGCAGGTGATGAGTGATTATGTAGGTATAGTACGTAATGATATTCGCCTTGAGCGGGCTATGCACCGTATAGATTTGCTGCACAGTGAGACAGAAGAATTGTATAAAACAGCTGTATTATCACCTCAGCTATGCGAATTGCGTAACCTGATCACTATTGGTTACCTGATCGTAAAGGGAGCACAATTTCGTAAGGAGAGCAGGGGACTGCACTTCAATACAGACTATCCGAACAAAAGTGCATTGCTGCAACAGGTAGTGTTGTAGAATTCTTATTCAAACAGGTTTACCGCATCCCTGAACAATGGCTGCTTCTGATCTTTATCTGAAATGATGGCATCTTCGAGGCTTATTTTCCAGTCGATGCCAAGTTCAGGATCTGCGAAGTAAATACCGCCTTCCGATGCTTTATCGTAGTAGTTGTCACATTTGTAAAATACCTCGGCAGTATCAGTAAGGACTGCATAACCATGAGCAAAGCCATGAGGTATAAGGAACTGCAGCTTATTCTCTGCAGAAAGTTCTATGCCATACCATTGCATATAAGTCTTGCTACCCTTGCGGATATCTACCACCACATCCCAGATGCTGCCTTCAAGTACGCGTATCAGTTTTGCCTGGGGGGTAGGGTGGTTCTGGTAATGCAGTCCGCGAAGAACATTCTTTATAGAGCGCGCCTGGTTGTCCTGCACAAATGCTGAATGGTAGTTGGCTTCCTTGCCGATCACCTGCTTGTTATAGCTTTCGAAAAAATAGCCGCGATCATCTTTATGTACTCTTGGCTCCAGTATCAGCAATCCATCTATTGGTGTGTTAGTGATCTTCATGATTATCCGATTAGTTCGAGTACGTTTTTGGTGATGTAAGACAACTCTTCTTCAGTAAGTTCTGTATGTATAGGTAGTGATATTACACAATCCTGGAGCATAGCAGTTACCGGAAGATCATCATTAAAGGTATTGTACTCCTTCAGCATATTCTGCTTATGGCTTGGCACCGGGTAGTAGATCATTGATGGTATATCCTTTTCGGCAAGCTTTTGCTGTAAGGTGTCGCGGTCTGCATTTTTCAGTTGCAATGTGTACTGGTGAAAAACGTGTGAAGCGTATGGTGCCCTGTATGGTGTTACGATCTTAGGATTATTCTTAAATGCCGCATCATAGTAGTCAGCTGCTTTACGGCGTGCATCACAGTATTCATCCAGGTGTCGCAGTT
>CAYZKL010000092.1:0-13516 GCA_964478855.1 uncultured Flavipsychrobacter sp. | reverse complement strand
CACTGCTCCAAAAATCACTCCTAATCCCGACAATATTGTACAGAGTGCACTCACGGGATATGCATGGAGTAGAACTAAAAATTCTCCAATAAAATTGAAGGTTCCTGGTAACGATAAAGAAGCCAATACACCAACAAATAAACACACAAACAACAATGGATATTGTTTTGCCATTCCTGAATATTACATTTTATCTGCCCGGATACGGGCAAGCGTGTGCAATAATAGAGCATTGTTTTGAAAAAAGAAAAACGGCAATGAAAAATCATTGCCGTTTATAATGAAAATATGGAATACTTATTGGTGTAAAACGGATATGTGACCAGTAAAGGATCCATTTTTGGTCGCTACATTATATATGTACATGCCATCGGGTAGTAGGGTAGTATTGATCACTTCTTTGTGATCTTTTTCATTTTTGATATTGCGTTGAGCTACTACCTGCCCCAGGATATTAGTAAGTGTAATAGTAACGTCATCAGCTATTGGTATTGAAAAAGAGATGGTTAACTGCTTATCGGCGGGGTTAGGGTAAGCTACGGCATTATCATTATTACGAAGGTCGCTAACTTCATCAGGAAGTGGAATGGGGAAAGGTAAGAGATCACATGAAGGGCAGACAATATGGAAACCAACTACAGGATCCTGCAACCTGCTGGCAGCACCGCTGCTATCCATGATCCACTTAGGGGTGTATATGCCACCCCAGCCGGGTAGCGGCTGAATTTTATAAACGGAATTATTCCAATTGCCGTTTGAATAAACAGGGTAATTGGTTACTCCTGCGGTTTTTTTATACAATACCAGTGGCCTGAACATGCTGTGCTTATAGCTGTTGCCAGGGACCCCAGTGAAAACCGTATCATTAAATCCTGGACTGCCAGAGGGCATGTGTGGAGCGGAGGGATCCCCGCTTTTAAAAGTAATGCTCATACCCGGAAAATTATATGCAGGCACAACAAGAGGAGTCGTAAGAGCAAATTTTTTATGGAAGTAGCCATTAGCATCAGTATCATTTACATTTGCCGGGCCGAGTTTCACATTAATAAGAATCGGTGTATGACCAGTATGGACACCTGTGATCGTGGTATCATAAGCACGGTTATTGGTGCTATCGTGCCAGAAGGTGAGGAATATGATCGTGTCGATACCATATTGCGGATAAGGGAATGCAGAATGATCGGGTGGAGATCCGGTATGGAACCTAAAAGAGGTAATGTTTGACCTGAAAGTACCTGTTCCATACACTAAGGATAGCACTATAGTATCGGTATCATGGATCAATGGGTTACGGCCATAATAGCCACAGAGCTCTACTGAATCGATTCTATATGCATCTGAAAACGTTATGCCTATTTCTCCATTAAATCTGACGGGGTCATTAAAATCAATATGATACGGATGTAAAATACTGGCGTAGGATAAAAGGTGATTTCTTTGCAGCGTTCCGGCTTGTATGTTCTGAGCAGAAGTATCGTACCATAAGAAGGGCAATTCATAACCATAATTGCCGGGCCCTAATGCGGTAGCTTGCATATCGGCGAAATTATACCATCGACTGCCACCCGGCCCATAAGTTGTTCTGGAATTGGGAGTGGTATTACCGGAGTTCTGTATCGGAATGTTAATTGGCTGAACTAACAACGTGCTATTAATCTGCTGGCCAAACGCTTTGGCAGTGATAGTACAGGTAATAAAGAATAGTATTGCGCATCTCATGGTAGTGATCATAGCGTGTATAACAGGGTACATATAAAGATAAGCAAATAGGATTAAAAAGAGAAAGGGCAGCGAATGATCGCTGCCCTTTCTGTAAGTATTGAAAACCTAATTAGTGAGCTATAGCTACATGACCTGTAGTACGTGCACCGTTTGCTTCCAGAGTGTAAACATAAACACCTGAAGGAAGGTTTGAAGTATTGAATACTGCTTTACCATTAGTAACATTACCCAGGTTCTGAGTAGCAACTACCTGACCAACCACGTTAGTCAAAGAAACAGTTACTGCAGCGCTCTGAGACAAAGTGAACGGAACGTTCAATTCGTTTGCAGCAGGGTTAGGGTAAGCATTAACGTTAGTTACTTTAGCAACATTAGCAACGTTAAGTGATGGATCGCCTGTTAAAACACAAGCAGGGCAAGTAACGTGTAATGCATAACCAGGATATTGCAGTGTGCTTGCAGATGTACCGCTTACGAAAGTGTACATAGGCAGGTAAAGGCTATCCCAACCGTTAACAGGCTGTATTTTGAACACACCTTCGTTCCAGTCGCCTTTAGTGTAAACAGGATACTGAGTAGTTCCACCTGATTCGTTAAAAAGAACGTAAGGACGGAACATACCGTGCTTGTAGAAACCACCCGGAGCTGTACCACCACCTGTACCACGGAATACGGTATCAAATGTAGTATAAGAAGGATCGCCGCTTCTGAAAGTAACAGTAGCACCGGCAAAGTTGCCAGCTGGTACCGACATTGGACCAACAGCTAGTGTTTTATCAAACCAGCCAAGAGAGTTTGTATCATTTACTGCACTTGGGCCCAATGGAATTTTGTACACACGTGAAGCCATACCTACATCGCCGGTAGGAACATAAGTACCACGATTGCGAAGGCTATCATGCCACATAGTAACGAATGACAGTGTATCTACGCCATAAGTAGTGTATGGGAATTTAGTAACATCCGGAGGGTTACCGTTTGTGAAACGATAAGAAGGCATGTTAGTTGTATTAGCACCATTACCATAAGTCAAAGTAACGATCAAAGTATCAACATAAGTACCTGCATAAGTACCAGTACCACGACCATACACACCCATGATGTTGATAGAGTCAACAGTATAAGCCTGTGCATTTGTAAGCGCTATTTCGCCCGGATATAAAGTAGCATCGTTGAATCCATCAGCCCAAGGGTGAAGAACTACAGCTGTAGCAACGTGGTTGTTGTGCGCCCAAACACCGCCTGTGTAAGCTACAGTAGCTGTAGTATCGTACCACAGGTAAGGAGCAGACACGTTAGACTGAGTAAGGATCTGAGACTGGTAGCCAGCATAGCTATACCAACGCATACCTGTACCGGCAGTTGTCCTCTGTGTAGAGGTGTTAGATTTGCCAGGAACTGAAACGAAATTAGCTGGTTCAGCTATTGCATTCTGCACTTGCACTGGATTTTGCTGGAACATCAGGCTCTTTGCCGCTTCCTGGGCATAAGCAGCACCGGTAAGTAAACCAGCAGTGAGGAGTAAAAACGATTTTTTCATGTTTTATGTTTTTTTAAGAAATCACTAAAATTGATGTTAAAAGTACAATATTTTTTTAAAATAAAAAAAAAGAGTGGTTTTTATTCGTGTTGGTTTTGATATAGAAACCGGCTCTAAAATTAATAGACGAGTATTTGAAAGTAAATCTTGGGTAAAAGGTAAAAAAAGTTGGTTTAGCTGTGTTTTGGGTTGAAACAGTGATGCTTTCTTTAATTATTTAAGCCGGACCATGTTTTAGCGGCTGTTTTGTTACTATCCACATCTATCTTTTCACAGGAATAAGCAAACAAATATCAAGCCAAATTGCTTTTCTGACTATAATCAGCAGGCAAGTGGCTGATTTTGCTCAATTTAGCGGTTCAAAAAGCTACCTTTGCAACCTGTAATTATCATTTATGCTTCCTGAATTTAATAATACCGAAATAGCATTTCAATACCGCAGCAATAAAGAGCTGAAACGTGCTAAATTCCTTTTCTCATCAATGGGGTCGCCGATACTGACCAGTGTGGGTATGGTAATGACCAAGTGGGCCATAGACTGGAACCTGCCGGTGCAAGGACTTATAAAAAGCACGCTATTTGACCAGTTTTGCGGGGGAGAGACAATGGATGAGGCCGCAGAAACAGCGGCTGTGATCGGGAAATACAAAGTGGGCACCATACTGGACTATGGGGTGGAGGGTAAAGAAAGTGAGGCAGACTTTGACGCTGCAGTGCCTGAATTCATTAAAGCGATAATATACGCGGCTAAAAATCCTAATATTCCGTTCATAAGTATGAAAGTTACGGGTTTTGCCTACTTCGCGCTACTGGAAAAGAAGCATAGCGGAGCACAATTAAATGCCGATGAGCAAGCTGCGTGGGACAGGGTATATGACCGTATAGACCGAATATGCAATGCGGCTGCAAGTAATGATATAATGGTACTGATAGATGCAGAGGAAAGCTGGATACAGGCGCCTGTAGATGAACTGGCAGATGCAATGATGGAAAAATACAATAAAGCTAAAGTTATTGTATTCAACACATTTCAGCTATACAGGCATGACAGGCTCATCTTCCTGAAAGAGTCGTACGAAAAGACACATAGCAAAGGTTATCTGCTGGGTGCCAAACTAGTAAGGGGCGCCTATATGGAAAAAGAAAGAAACAGGGCAGCAGAGAAAGGCTACCGATCACCAATACAGACAGATAAGGAGGCTACAGACAAAGATTATGATGAGGCAGCACTTTTCTGCCTGAAGCACCTGGATGGTGTGGCATTGTTTGTGGGTACGCATAATGAGATCAGTTGCCTGAAAGTAGCAAAATACATGCTGGACAATAAGATACCTGCTACAACAGACCGGGTTTACTTTTCGCAGTTGTACGGCATGAGTGATAATATTTCGTTCAACCTGGCGCATGAAGGGTACCATGTAGCCAAGTACCTGCCCTACGGACCGGTAAAGGATGTGCTCCCATACCTGATGCGCCGTGCACAGGAAAACACATCGGTAGCAGGGCAGACAGGAAGAGAGCTGGCCCTGATATCAAAAGAAATAAAAAGAAGGAATCTCTGATAATTGTCGTCTGAATAAGTTGTAAGAACTGATTTGAAAAAACTATTTGTCATATTGGCCTTTGCAGGCATACTGCTTCAAACCGTTAGCCCGGTTGTGATCATTGCATCTTATTTTGCCAATAAAGAATATATAGCAAAGACTTTGTGTGAAAATAAAGCGAAGCCGGCAATGCACTGTAATGGTAAATGCTACCTGAAAAAGAAGCTTGCAAAAAATGCAAAAGAACAGTCTCCTACTTCAAATAATGAACAGAGCAAGCAAGTAGTAACTCTCTTTTATGCTGATTTACGTATAGTAGTACCTCCAGGTGCTTTTTTTGATGCGCCGGATAGGTATTTGAGCAGTAATGAAATGTTTACAGCTACTTATAACTCTGCTGTATTTCGTCCGCCTGCGGCATAGCCATCATCTTTAAAATTCCATCCATTTTTTTTATTCGCGTTATGCCTATGCCATCAGGTAGAGGTATAACTGCACAATTAAATTCGGGAACATGAGATCATGGATCTGCATTGCCGCAATATTGCTTTGTGGCATTACAAATATCCGAGCATGCGATATTTGCGGATGTTCATCAGGCAATCAATACCTGGGGATATTGCCTAAATATAATTGGAACTTCGTAGGCCTGCAATACCAGTATAGTAAATTTGAGAGCAAGCACCCGTCGGCGTATAGTGGCAGACCGGATGTGCAAGGTGAAGACGCATACCATACGGTGCAGCTATGGGGCAGGTATAATGTGAGTAGCCGCTACCAGGTGTTTGTATTCGTTCCGTATCACTATAACATACACCGGGAAGACACACTTACCAGTCGTACATCAGGCATGGGTGATGTGTCTATTATGGTGAACCGTATTGTGATCAATCATCAGCAAAAAAAATGGAAGCACCTGCTGCTGGCGGGAGCAGGTGTGAAGTTGCCAACGGGTAAGCATAATGGCACCAGTTCTCAGGACAGGGCAGGGCTACCAAACATGCAGCCCGGTACAGGAGCTACAGACTTTATAGCGAATGCTAACTATACTTTGTCGCAGAATAAACTTGGGGTAAATGCGGACGCTGCCTATACATTTACAACGGCAAACGGAGATAACTATAAATACGGGAACCGGTTGAGCACAGGCGGGCTTGTATTCTACCCATTGACATTGTATGAGCTGATCCTTATACCATCGGCAGGGGCAAGGTACGAGTACACACTGCATGACTATGATAACTACCGCCGTAAATGGCTGAATGAGCAGAGTGGCGGATATATGTGTTTTGCAACAGCGGGCCTGCAGGTATACTATAAACGAACAGGTGCACGCATAACTACAAACCTGCCGGTAAGCCAGCACTATGCCACAGGATATGTGACGGCTAAGCAGAAACTGGAGGTAGGTATTTTTTTACTTTTTTAACCTTAAAATTTTATGAAACAGACGATCATATTTTTAACACTATTTTCTGCTATACTATATGCTTGCCAAAAGAAGGATAATACCACGCCTGATGCGAGCAAGGTGGTAATAAACGTCAGTTCTCCAAGCTCAGGACAGGTGTATCATAACGGAGACAGCATACATATCAACGCCACCATAAGCTACCAAAGTGAACTGCACGGATATGAGGTAAAGATAACTGATACCGTCACCGGTAATGTGATCTATAACAAAGCAGAGCATACTCATAACGATCATTTTGAAATAAATGATGCCATACAAAGCACCGGCTCCGTACCTTTGTACCTGAAACTGGAGATAACTACTGAGATAGACCATGCAGGCAATGATGCAGAGCGGGCAGTATCTTTCAGGTATGAGCCATAATTTTTTTTAATAACCACATAAATACAGATCATGCGTACAATACTTTCGGTACTAATACTGGCAACAGCTTTCGCTGCGTGCAACAATATGCCTCAGAACAATACCGGCAATGCAGGTATGGCGGCAGCTACGGCAAAAGCGGTAAACATGGCAGCAGGTGAAGAGATGGACCCGGTATGTGAAATGCCCTACGATCCTGAATGGACAGAGTATGCGTTGCATAAAGAAGATACCGTTCATTTTTGCAGCGAAAACTGTAAGAAGGCATTTGTGGCTAAACCGGAGAAATATGTAAAAAGTCTTTAAAATCTTAAATCAAAAAAATGAAAAAAATAATTGCAATACTGGCACTGCCGGTTATTATGAGTGCATGTACCAAAAAAACGGACCCAAGCCCAGCCCCAGTGCCAACGGGTAATGGTACGGTGAAACTTGAATTCATGAATGTGGCAGGCAGCAGTAACCTGACACTTAACAGCCAGTGGTATATCAACCAACATGGCGATTCATTCAAGGTATCCAAGTTCAACTACTACATCAGCAATATAAAGCTGAATGGTACTGATACGACATATACAGAAGCTGAGAGCTACCACCTGATACAGCAGAGTGAGCCGACATCAGGATCATTTGACCTGCCTACAGTACGGTCGGGTCAGTATTCGAGTATTACATTTACAATAGGAGTGGATAGTCTGCGTAATGTATCAGGAGCGCAGACGGGCGCACTTGATCCGGTCAACGGCATGTTTTGGTCCTGGAGTACGGGTTATATTATGCAAAAGATGGAAGGTATCTCTCCGAGGTCAACACAATCGGGAGGCATGCTTATATTTCACCTGGGTGGATTTACCGGAGCTAATAGTGTGTTGAGAACTGTAACACTGAATTTCCCAAAACCATTGCAGTTAGCTGTTAATGGAGAGAGCCATGTGCATATTTCTGCTGATGTGCTGGCCCTGTTCAAGTCTCCGAACCTGGTAGATTTTGCAGTGCTGAACTCATTGCAGATGCCTGGCACGGATGCTAAAAATATAGCTGATAATTCTGCAAATATGTTTACCGTAACTTACGCAGGTCTATAGTTGATCAGTAATGAAAAAGAGCATATCTATTACTCTGTTTGCCGGCCTGATGGTATGGCTTTCGATACAAAGCTGTAAGAAGGAAACTATTTCTCCTGACAGCCCCGAGCCTGTATCTTTTGCCATACCATCTGGATGGCCTGAGCCTAAGTACACTTTTGCCAATAATACCCTTACCCAGGCAGGATTTGTATTAGGCAGAAAGTTGTTTTACGATGTGCGCCTATCGCGGGATAATACTGTTTCATGTGGTAGTTGCCACCAGCAATTTGCTTCATTTTCGCACCTCGATCATCCTGTGAGTCATGGAATAGCTAACCGTATAGGTACGCGTAATACTCCAGGCCTTGCCAATATGGCCTGGCATCCGGCATACTTCTGGGACGGCGGTGTAAACAACCTGGAAAGCCAGCCGATAAACCCGATACAGAATCATCTGGAAATGGATATGACGCTACCGGAGCTGATCTCTAAACTGTCGGCAGATGCTAACTACAGAAAAGAGTTTAAAACGGCTTTCGGGGACGAGACCATTAATTCGCAGCGGATATTCAAAGCATTTGCACAGTTTATGGGAACGATGGTATCGTCAGATTCCCGCTATGATAAATATACACGCAATGAAGAGGGTGCGGCTTTCACAGATAAAGAAGCTCGGGGATTAAGCCTGTTTAGGGAGAAGTGCGGAGCCTGTCACACAGAGCCGCTTTTCTCAGACTTCTCTTATCGGAATAATGGCATTGCTCCGGATGCTGTGGTCAATGACAGCGGTCGGGCTCATATTACAAGGAATGTGTCTGATCTGTATAAATTCAAAGTGCCATCGCTTAGAGATGTGGCACTTACAAAGCCATATATGCATGATGGACGGTTTCTGACACTTGAGGCAGTTGTGGCGCATTATCGTACGGGTATCAGTCCGTCTGCAACATTAGACCCGATACTGGCTGGAGGGGTCAGTATGACAGATGATGAACAATCGGATATCGTGAGTTTTTTACAAACACTCACTGATACTACTTTTGTAAAAGATGTTCGTTTTGCGGAACCCAAATAAATCGCATAAAAACCTTACAATGAACAAATACTTCGTAGCAGCAATATTAATGTGCATATTGGCAACTAGCTGCAAGCATGATAAGCATACAGTAATTGGCGGTAAGGGTGGGAATGCCGGGGTTATCGTGTACCCGCACCACCATCATGTAGCAACGCACCTGATCAATTTTACTATCTATGTGAAGTACAATACGTCTGATGCTCCGGCAAATGGAGTTTACGATGATTCTCTTATATGTACTAACCATGACAGTCTTGTTTCGGCAACTTTTACAGGGCTGAAGAATGGTAATTATTACTTCTTTGGCAAGGGGTATGATACATCTATAGCACAAAATGTAAAGGGCGGGGCACCGTTTACTATATCGTCTCAGCAAACACAAAGTTTGGACCTGGCAGTTACAGAGGATTAATATTAAGCCGAATTACTGCTTTACATAGCCATATAGAGCTATTACCTGCATAGCCTCTTTTACATCATGTACCCTGAGGATGTTTGCGCCTTGCTGCAATGCAGCCATGTGTAATGCTGTAGTACCATTGAGGGCATGTTCGGGATTTACTTTTAATGGTTTGCAGATCATTGATTTTCTTGACAAGCCTGCAAGAACGGGTCGGCCTAAAGATCGGAATGTGTTCAATGAGCTAAGTATTTCAAAATTGTGTTCTACAGTTTTGCCAAATCCAAATCCCGGATCGATGATGATGTCATGTATGCCCGCTTCTGTGCATTGTATAACAACATCCTGCAGGTATTTAATGACCTCGATTGATACATTGGTATATTGAGGGTCTTGCTGCATTGTTTTGGGAGTACCTTGCATGTGCATGGCTATATAGGGCACTTTCAGTTTT
The DNA here is from genome assembly GCA_964478855.1 of uncultured Flavipsychrobacter sp. GTDB lineage: Bacteria > Bacteroidota > Bacteroidia > Chitinophagales > Chitinophagaceae > Nemorincola. The sequence continues at coordinate 3,874 of CAYZKL010000092.1, read as the reverse complement.
GCTACTGTGTGCAAAAGGCCGGTATCAAACCTTCCACCGCTTACATCATTCACTATAGAAGCTCCTGCATGAACTGCCTCATAAGCAACCTTTGCATTGTAAGTGTCTATAGATATCCATGTATCAGGAAACCGATTGTGAATCGCGGTAATAACGGGTATGATACGTTGTAACTCATCATCAGCACTGATCAGATCCTGGCCGGGTTTGGTGCTGGCACCGCCTATGTCGAGTATTGCTGCACCTTCTTTTAACATTTTTTCAGCAGTACGTAGCAAACTTTCTGCATCACTTTCCTGTCCTTTATTGTAGAAACTATCGGGTGTGGCATTAAGTATGGCCATGACCACAGGTTTACTGAGATCCAGTAAGCGCCCTTTACTTTGAATGACCGTATGAGTTATTGGTAAGAGCAAACTAAATGTTATGATTTGTGAATGAATACTTATTATTGATTGGAAACTTTGAGGTTTATCAATGTTCTCGTAAGTTTGATGACGTAAAGGTAATATTAACCTTTTAGTTCATTAGCTTTTTAACCATTCAAACTATTCTGATATAACATGAAATATATTCTCTGGATCTTAAGGATCGTCATCGGTGTGTTATTCATCTTCTCAGGTGTAGTGAAGGCAAACGACCCTATGGGGCTTGTTTACAAGATGGATGAGTTTTTTGAAGTACTGAATATGAGTTTCATGATACCGTGGTCGTTCGCATTTTCTATTGTGATGATCGCTTTTGAGATCGTATGTGGTGTGGCAGTGCTTATAGGTGCGTCGTTCAGGTTCTTTTCGCTTATGCTGGTGCTAATGAACCTGTTCTTTACCTTTCTTACCGGGTATGCATTATACAGTGGTAAGATCAAAGAATGCGGCTGTTTTGGGGCATGTATTAAGATATCACCAGAAGGTACTTTTTATAAAGATATAGTTCTTACTATTATTTCCGTGATACTCTACATCTATCGTGGCAGGGTCAGCGGCCTGTTCAGTAAGGGTATCAATGGTGCAATTGTAGTATTTGCAATTATCTTCTCCTTCGGGATACAGTGGTGGGCGCTTAAGCACCTACCGTTCAACGATTGTATGCCTTATAAGCCAGGCAATAATATATGGGAAAGAATGCAGCCAGGACCAGACTACAAGCCTGCGGTAATTACCTCGGTGTTTATATATGCTAAGGACGGCAAGAGCCAGGAATTCACATCTGAAAACTATCCATGGCAGGATACGACATGGAAGTTTGTGGACCGCAAGGATAAAGTAATTAAAGAAGCAACCGGCGAACCTGATATTCATGACTTTATACTGAATGATTCGGATCATAATGATCGTACACAGGAAATACTTACTGCAAAAGGTTATACGCTGTTCTGGTTTATCAGAGAAATTGACAAGGCGCACACAGTAGATATGGAAACGCTATCGGCTTTGGCTGCAAAAGCCAAAGCGCTGAATGTTCCATTTTATGTGCTAAGCTCCGATACACGGGAAAGAACACTGGAATTGCTTTGGAAAAACAATATGGGCACCCTGGATATTCTGTCGCTGGATGGTACTGCGAGCAAAACAGCAATGCGTGCAAACCCGGGACTAATGCTGATGCATGATGGTAAAGTAGCACAGAAATGGAGCTACGCAGACTATCCGAAAGAAATAACTATGAGTGGCGGAACTGTGAATCTTAAATAGATCCGAACATTTGTAAATGAAGAAGCCTCCATCAGGAGGCTTCTTCATTTATATCAGATAGTTTATCAGGAGTTGCCGATCTTGTCGAGTGCATTCTTTGCGGCTACCTGGCCGGCTTCTTTTTTATTGTAACCGGAACCATTGGCAAACAGTTCGCCATCAAGCATAATGCCTACTGTAAATAGCTTACGAGAAGCTTCGGTCTTTTCATCAAGTGTCTCGAATGCAAGTACCCGATTATTACGCTGTGCCCAACTGAGCAATTGATTTTTGTAGTTGGTATCGGTACTCTCCATAGTATCCAGATCGATATAGCTGCGTATGATCTGGTTGAGGATAAACGTGCGGGTCTTTATAAAACCCTGATCGAGGTAAACGGCGCCTATCAAGGCTTCCAGCGCATTACCGAATATGTGGCTACGGCTCAGACCTCGGTCATTTTTGTTGTACAGTACCAGTTTATTAAGACCCATACGGAGTGCGACATTGTTCATGGTCTCTCGGCGGACGATACGAGATCGCAATTCGGTAAGGTAGCCTTCGGACTGGTAAGGATATTTTTTAAACAGGTATTCGGCAACGATAGCGCCGAGTATGGCATCTCCCAGGAACTCAAGCCGTTCATTGCTATCAGTAACCTCATCGGGCTGAGAGCGGTGCATGAACGCAAGCTTGTAATAGGAGATGTGTTTGGGAGTATATCCCAAAAGATGTTCTAATTGCAGTAGCAACTGCTTGTCAGGGGAGGATTTGGTTAAGATGCGATTGATAAAGCGCCGCAAAACTAATCCGATGGTTTTTTGAAAATAACCGATGCATTATGCCCACCAAAACCAAAAGTATTGCTCAGCGCTACATTGATGACACGCTTTTGAGCTTTATGGAAGGTGAAGTTAAGCCGTGGATCGAACGATGGATCGTCGGTGAAGTGATTAATTGTTGGTGGAACCATATCATGTACAGTAGCCAGGATACTAGTGATAGCTTCAATAGCACCGGCAGCACCCAACAGGTGGCCTGTCATTGATTTTGTAGAGCTGATATTGAGATTGTATGCGTGCTCACCGAATACGCGTTGTATAGCAGTTATCTCACTAATGTCGCCGAGAGGGGTAGAAGTACCGTGTACATTGATATAATCAATGTCTGTAGGAACAAGTCCTGCATCGTCAAGTGCGCTTCTCATTACATTGAATGCGCCTAACCCTTCAGGGTGTGGTGCCGTAAGATGGTAAGCATCGGCACTGAGGCCGCCACCCGCTACTTCTGCAATGATATTTGCACCACGACGCTTAGCATGTTCATACTCTTCAAGCACTATAGCGCCAGAACCCTCGCCCAAAACAAAACCATCCCTGTTCAGATCGAACGGACGGCTTGCAGTAAGCGGATCATCATTGCGCTCAGACAATGCTTTCATTGCATTGAACCCACCTATGCCTGCTTCTGTAACAACTGCTTCGGAACCACCACATACTATTGCATCGGCCCTGCCCATCCTGATGTAAGTAAATGCATCAATGATAGAATTGGTAGAAGACGCGCAAGCGCTAACAGTACAGAAGTTAGGGCCACGGAAACCATATTTCATGGAAATATGTCCTGCAGCGATGTCGAGAATAAGCTTAGGAATGAAAAAGGGGTTGAAACGAGGCGTACCATCACCTGCATTGAAGTTTTTCATTTCCTCAATGAAGGTGATCATCCCGCCTATTCCAGAGCCCCATATAACGCCAACACGGTCGTGGTTAATACCATCTTCCGTTAGTCGTGCAGACTTTACCGCTTCATCAGCAGCAACCAATGCCAGTTGTGAAAACCTGTCGAGCTTGCGGGCTTCCTTTCGGTCAAAATAATCTTCAGGATTGAAGTTCTTAAGCTCACAAGCAAACTTCGTTTTAAACTTAGTTACATCGAACTGTTTAATGATATCGGCTCCTGATACTCCATTGATCAACCCATCCCAGTATGCGGGTATATTGTTGCCTAATGGCGTCAGGGCACCAAGACCCGTAACGACAACTCGTTTTAACTCTAAGTTCATCTAACGATTTTCAGTTACTGTAGTGGATTAGTAAAATTACTTAACATGTTCTTCCAGGTAAGCAATAGCCTGGCCAACAGTAGTGATGGTTTCAGCTTGTTCATCAGGAATTGAGATGTTGAATTCTTTTTCGAAT
>CAYZKL010000091.1:8080-14204 GCA_964478855.1 uncultured Flavipsychrobacter sp. | reverse complement strand
AATGGGAAGGCATGCAGAACGATAAACCCCTTATAGGTCATTACGGAGTAAACGACGAAGGATCGGGCGACATGTATGATAAGGGTACTGCCATTATGTACATGATACGAACCATGACAAATGATGATGAGAAATTCAGGACCATGCTGCGTGGTCTTGGTAAAGAATTTTATCACCAGCAGGTGACCACAAAACAAGTGGAAGATTACATCAGTAAACAAACAGGACTCGATCTTGCTGCATTCTTTGACCAATACCTGCGTAAGGCAAATGTGCCTGAACTGGAGTATTATATTAAGGAGGGCAAACTGCACTATAAGTTCAACAACATTGCTGATAATTTCACTTTACCAATACCGGTTAGTAGCGGTGATACCAAAACAGTAATAAAACCAACCGCAGAGTGGCAGCAAATGAAATGGAACGGCGGCTTTGATGTAAAAGTTTCGAAGGATTTCCTTGTAACTGTAAAAAAGTAATGCAGGCCGGATAGTTAGCACCATTTTATCCACATTCACTCAACACTGCCTGATAAGGCTATATAGCCACCTCTAAAGCTATTATATTTGCTTTGTGGCAAAAAAAGAAGCATCTGAGACGCCCTTAATGAAGCAGCACAAGGATATTAAAGCAAAATATCCCGATGCCGTATTATTGTTTAGGGTAGGCGATTTTTATGAGACGTTCAATGAGGACGCACATATAGCTTCACGTGTGCTGGGCATTACCCTCACCAAGCGCTCCAATGGTTCGGCCTCAGCGGTTGACCTGGCTGGCTTCCCCCACCACTCCCTCGAAACTTACCTGCACAAACTGGTTAAGGCCGGCTACCGTGTTGCCATCTGCGATCAGCTGGAGGACCCTAAACTGACAAAAGGCATCGTAAAGCGGGGCGTTACAGAACTGGTGACACCAGGGGTGGCCACAAGTGATAAACTGCTGGAGAACAGAACCAATAACTTTCTTGCGGCACTGCACCTTGGCGAGCCTATGTGCGGCATTGCATTCCTCGATATCACTACCGGTGAATTTTATGCAGCAGAGGGTAATATGGAGTATATGGATAAGCTGATACAGAGTTTTCAGCCATCCGAAATTATACTTTCTAAATCACAGGTAAAACGTTTCAAAGAGCAATTCGATACAAAGGTCTATACCTTCCAACTGGATGAATGGGTGTTTCGTGAGCAGTATTGCTACGACCTCATGCTACAACACTTCCAGACGCAATCACTGAAGGGATTCGGCATTGAAGAACTTAAGTCTGCGATAATAGCATGTGGTGTAGCGCTTCATTATCTAAAGGACACAGAGCACTCTCAACTGCAACACATCAATACCCTGCAGCGCATAGTAGCCACAGACTTTATGTGGATGGACCGGTTCACTATACGTAACCTGGAACTGGTACACAGCAGCTACGAGCAGGGCACCAACCTGCTGCAGGCAATAGACCACACCGCCACACCTATGGGGGCCAGGCTTATGAAACGCTGGATGATATTCCCCCTCTTCGACCAGGGAAGAATAGAACAGCGCCTGAACCTTGTCAGTCATTTTATACTGGCACAGGAGCTCAATCACTCCCTAACACACCTGGTAAAGCAGGTAGGAGATGTGGAGCGGCTGGTAGGCAAGATCCCATTAAGAAAGATCAATCCGCGGGAAGTGTTACAACTTGCCAAAAGCCTCGGCTTCATTGCAGAGATGAGGGAATTATGTTTAAAGGCAGACGAACAATCGCTCTGCCGCATGATAGAACCATTACAGCCATTACTTGAATTGCGTGAACGTATCCTGCAAACAATAGTTGATGATGCGCCGGCGCTTGCCAGCAAAGGAGGCATTATCCGCAGCGGCCTGAACGAAGAACTCGACCACCTGCGCACCATATCACGCAGCGGCAAGGATTACCTGCTCCAGATACAACAAACGGAATCGCAGCGTACCGGTATATCCTCGCTCAAAATATCATACAATAATGTATTCGGGTACTACCTGGAAGTAACACATACCCATAAAGACAAAGTACCTGCCGACTGGATACGGAAGCAAACATTGGCCAACGCTGAACGCTATATAACTCCTGAATTAAAGGAATACGAGGAAAAGATACTGGGAGCTGAAGACAAGATACTATCTATAGAAATGGAACTGTACCAGCAGTTGCTGGTCAGTACAGAGCCATACATTGCTGCTATTCAGAACAATGCACACATCATAGCCCAACTGGATTGCTTGCTGTGTTTTGCTCATAATGCACATAAGTACAACTATCACCGCCCCACCCTCGTCAATGAACCTATACTCGAGATCAAACAAGGAAGGCACCCTGTAATAGAGCAGCAACTACCACCCGGCGATAGCTACGTGGCCAACGACATAACACTTGATAAGACAACACAACAGGTCATCATTCTTACCGGTCCCAATATGAGTGGTAAGTCGGCATTGATGCGCCAGACAGCTATTATTACACTTATGGCACACATGGGCAGCTTTGTTCCTGCCGATGCTGCAACCATTGGCCTGACGGACAAGATATTTACCAGGGTAGGTGCATCTGATAACCTCAGCGGTGGTGAAAGTACATTTATGGTGGAGATGAATGAGACTGCCAGCATTATCAATAACCTAAGTGAACGCAGCCTTGTGTTGCTGGATGAGATAGGCCGTGGCACCAGCACTTACGATGGTATATCACTGGCATGGTCTATAGTGGAGCACTTACATAACAGCCCTACAAAACCAAAAACGCTTTTTGCAACTCACTACCACGAACTCAACGAACTGGAGAACCAGCTCCCCCGTGTACGCAACTACCACATCACTCATAAGGAAACAGGCAACAAAGTGATCTTCCTCCGCAAACTGGAACCTGGCGGAAGCAGGCATAGCTTTGGTATCCAGGTAGCACGTATGGCAGGTATGCCCACTAAGCTCCTCGACCGGGCAAATGAGATACTTGCACAATTGGAGGAAAAACATGCTGGCACAGGCGATACCATGCAGCAGAAGGTGAAGAACATAAAGCCTGCCCCAAACTTTCAGCTCAACATTTTCGATGGCGTCACAGAAGACATTAGGCGCATACAGCAACTGCTTGAGGAAACTGACATCAATACACTCACGCCCGTTGAGGCCTTAATGAAACTCAACGAAATGAAAAATATTGTGAAGCAGTACAAAAAGTAACTGCCTGCTGCTCAGCGTTGTATTCAACACCTATATCACAATACGTTAATTTTCCTTTTTCGAGGGCACTACTTCATTTGAAAAAGGATAATTTAGATGTAACCATCACTATAAAACATTGCAGTTACATACACACACTATTATCATACTGTTAAGCAGTATCGTGATACTTAGTTACATCTTTACGATACTAAGCAGGAAGACCAAAGTACCTGCGGTGCTGCTGCTTATTGCTACCGGTGCCTGCATACGGTCTGTAACATCGTATTATGGCTACCACAGTTTCGATGTGCAGAAGCTGGTTAAAGTGCTGGGAGCCATAGGTATTATCATGATCATACTGGAGGCCGCACTGGATCTTGATGTCAATAAAAAGAAGATGGTACTCATCCGGGATTCATTGCTTGCTGCTGCATTCATCTTTGTACTGTCTGCCCTTAGTATTGGCTGGCTCATAGCTACTCTCCTGCATCAACCCCTGCACCTTTCACTGATCTATGCCATACCTATGAGCATCATCAGTAGCGCAATAGTGATACCAAGTACAAGTCATCTGCCTTCTGCAAAAAAGGAATTCATCATTTATGAATCGTCCTTTTCTGATATTATCGGCATTATTGTGTTCAACTACATGCTGATGGATAATATTCTCAGCATGCATTCCATCGGCATATTCTCCGGCAATCTGTTGCTTGCCATAGTTATTGCATCATTGGCGTCGCTACTCATGCTCTATATACTTACCAAAATAACCATCAGCATACGTTTCTTTCTCCTGTTTGCTATCCTTGCTTTGGTCTATAGTGCCGGCGAAATAATACACATACCATCGTTGCTCATAGTGCTGGTATTTGGCCTGGTACTTAATAATAGTACCCTCGTATTAAGAGGGCCACTGAAAAAACTGGCCAATAAAGAAAGTATGGATGCTATACTGCACCTGATGCGATCCATTACTGCCGAAACATCTTTCCTGTTGCGTACCTTCTTTTTTATTCTTTTCGGCTATTCTATCAAACTGAATACATTGATAGAACCAGATGTAATGCTACCCGGCTCCCTGATTGTACTCATATTATTGTCATGCCGTTTCCTCTACCTCCGGTTTATTCTCAGGGCCAACCTTTTCCCGGAGTTGTTCCTCATGCCCCGTGGTCTCGTTACTATTCTTTTGTTCTACAGTATCCCCCAGGCAAAAAATATGGCCAATTTCAATCCCGGTATCCTGTTCTTTGTGGTAGTGGTCACAAGCCTGCTGATGATGATCGGGTTACTGATATTTAAAGATAAAGACGCTACCCTGCTCGAATAATATGCAGATGGCTATAACTAAGCAAGATCATTTTATGTAATGACCTGCATCACATCTTCCACGGCATACCTTTTATATGTTTACAATTGAAAAACATAGCCATGGATAACAAACATAATATTGATAAATTTCAGGGATACCCCCACTACCCTGCCAACGAGGATATTACGCGCCCGAATAACAACAATGGCAAAGTAAGTATTGATGGAACTGAACAGCCGGCACCACGCACCGACAGTAACCTGGATGAACGTGATCCGGAAGCTTCAATTATAGCAGGTTCGGATTCAGACCTTACAAGTGAGGATTTGCGTATACTGGATGCTGCTGAACAGAATATGGATACTGAAGATGGGCGTAACCTTATGGCCAGCACACTGGATTATACAGATGCAGATGGGGATCCGCTCAATGAAAGCAGCCTGACTACCGACCTTACAGGTGAAGACCTGGATGTACCCGGCAGCAATGCGGATAATGCTGACGAACTTATAGGCGAAGAAGATGAAGAGAACAACTACTATAGCCTGGGCGGTGACAACCACGAATCGCAGGAAGAAAATAAAGGAGACTGATAATATCAGAATAAACCATTCACCCTGGTAATTGCCATATACATGGCGTTATCAGGGTGTATCTATTTTGTCGCCTTCCCAAGCCTGCTATGCTTATAGCCATACACAAAATACAGTGCAAGCCCTATAAGCAGCCATACCAGGAAACGTTCCCAGTTGGTCACGCCCGACTCAGATAACAGGTACGCACAACACAGGAAACCCAATACAGGTATCAGTGAGTAGTTTTTTATGAACGCCAGGATTGTAGTGATCAGGAAGGTGATACCGAATAAGAAAAACGGAACCTTGCTGCTGATCACATCCCATGTTACATTACCCTGTGCATCGGCAAAGTTGAGATAGCCTTTGAATCCGCCCGGAGCAAATTGTTGGAACAATACGACCGCTGTTATGAATAATACAATTACTATCCATTTACCATTTACATAAGGAGTCTTGAATTTACTTTGCAACCTGTTAGGGTCATTCTGTAATTTCAGTATACCTCCGCACACCAGTACAAATGCAAACAGTGTACCTACGCTGGTAAGGTCCACTACTACTGTCAGGTTCATGAACAGTGCGGGAATCCCTACTATAAGCCCGGTAAGAATAGTAGAGAATGACGGGGTCTTGTACTTAGGGTGGATCTTTGCAAATACAGGTGGTAATAATCCATCCCTGCTCATACTCATCCATATACGTGGCTGTCCTAATTGAAATACTAATAACACACTCGCGGTTGCAATTACCGCACTTACAGATATTACACCCGCTATCCAGTTGGCCCACTTACTGTTCATTGTGCTGAATACATAGGCCAGCGGGTCGCCTACATTCAGATTTGTATAACTGGTCATACCCGTAAGCACCAGTGCCACCAGCACATATACTACCGTGCAGATGATCAGCGAGTTGAACATTGCCTTAGGCAGGTCACGCTGTGGGTTCTTACACTCTTCTGCCGTGGTAGATATTGCATCAAAGCCGATGTAAGAAAAGAACACTGCCGATGTACCTGCAAGCACACCACCGATGCCATTAGGAAGAAATGGTGTCC
>CAYZKL010000091.1:0-8070 GCA_964478855.1 uncultured Flavipsychrobacter sp. | reverse complement strand
GCCGCCGAAACCGTTGGGTACAAAGGGATGCCAGTTGGCAGTATCCACGTAAAAGCAACCTGCCACCATTACCAGCAATATTATGGCGATCTTCAGTATCACCATTACATTGGTACTGCGCCGCGATTCCTTGATGCCAATATATATGACCCAGGTAATTAGCGCAGTAATAAGGAATGCAGGCAAATTGCAGATGATCCGCAGATCACCGATCACCGGCGCATTGGCCCATGCAAGTTTTGCGGCTTCGGTAAGGCCATCTTTGGCTGTCCAGTAATCGGTTGCAAGGTACTCAGGTATATGCGGATGAAAACTACCTATACTGATACTGTTAACTAATGATGTGAAGTAACTGCTCCATGATATGGCTACAGCTATATTACCTATCGCATATTCCATCAGCAGGTCCCACCCTATTATCCATGCTATCAATTCACCAAATGCTACGTAAGAATAAGTGTATGCGCTGCCCGATACAGGCACCATACTGGCAAACTCTGCATAACATATAGCTGAGAATCCGCAGGCTACCGACACAAACAAAAACAACAGTATGATACCGGGCCCGCCATCAAAGCTGGCCTTACCAATAGTAGAGAAAATACCGGCTCCTACTATAGCAGCTATACCCATAAACGTAAGATCACGCACGGAAAGCACTTTCGCCATATTACTGCTATGCCCTTCGATCAGTCCGTCAGCAACTTCCTTATTGATGTGCTCCAGTGTTTTTTTACGAAAAATGTCTTGCGCCATGATAAACCAAAAATAATATTACACAGGGACTTTTGCAGATTTTTTTATGACAACAAAAGAGGGCCGGTAAATACCGGCCCTCTCTGTATGATAATTACTGATTATTAAACTATTGTTCCACCACTATATGGAATACCCTGCTCTCTGCCTCAGTGCGCAGGTTCAGTATATACATACCGTTAGCAAGGTTCTTGTTCAGCTGTATCTGCTGGTTCAGTTTACCTTGTTTAGCAGTCACCTGGTCCTTATACACCACCTGGCCTATAACATTTGTTATTTCCATGGTCACTTCCTCATCCGTAGCAGTAGCCAGTGTACCCTTCACTACAAACACTCCCTTGTTCGGGTTTGGTACAACTGTGATGTCGCTGTTACCGTTAAGTACAGGTTTTACGCCTACGTTGGTTGAATTGATATAAACCCAGCCAAAAGTAGTAACAGGACAAATACCACCACTTGTCACCATACAGGATACTGAATCCTGTTTAGGATGGTTGAAATTGTTGCTTATATATACACTGTTCGTTGCTCCGGTAACAGGTACTCCATTTACTATCCATTGGTAGGTAAGTGCTGTAGTATTGTTGGTCACATTAGCAATCAATGTATCATATTGACCCCATGCGATAGCATAACCGGGGCTTGCACCAATAGTCACTATCGGTGTTACAGGTGTATCCACAACAAAGGTCATATTATTACTTACTGCGGTAGTAGCAGTGCGGCAAGGATAGTTACTTGTCATAATGCAGTAAACCACATCACCGTTATCAGGCTCGATTGCCAGGTTACGGCCTGTAACACCCGGCACAGTAACACCGTTCACTTTCCACATAAAGGTTGGCGCAACGCCTGCATAATCGGTTACTGCGGATACAGTCACCTGTGTGCCCTTACATACCATATCTCCCGGATCACCCACCAGTGCTGCTGTTGGCAGTCCCTGTGGTAATACGGTCATGGTTACCAGCTTCTCTGCGGTAAGCGGAGCTGCACATGTTGCACTGCTGGTCATCGTTACTTTAACCACATCTCCGTTTGCTGGTATGAACGCATAGCTGCTACCAAGCGCTACGTTGGTGCCGTTTACGCTCCATACATAAGCAGGCGAGCTGCCACCATTTATTGGTGAAGCAATAAAGGTTGCTGTTGCACCGGAACATACGGTATCAGTAGTAGGCACGGTAATATTTACCGCTGGTATTACTGATGGTATCACCCCGATAGTTGCTCCGCCAAACATAGCTTGTGAGCAACCCGATGGTGTACTTATTGCCATTACAGTATAGGATCCGCCTACGGTCTGTAATCCGAAGTCAAGCGGAAGTCCTGTGCCAATAAAGGTACCCGTAGGTGTTGAACCACGGTACAGGAGGTAATTGGTACCTACCTGCGAACCATTTAGTCCGATACGAACACCTGCTCCACCTGAGCAGAAATTACCACCACCTGTTACAGTAAATATTGTTGGTAATGGAACTACATTCACAGGCAATGAGGCAACACAGCCCGGGCCTAAGGTATACTGAACAGTTGTTGATCCTACATTCGCACCATATACTATACCTGTCAATGAACCTATCGAGCCAACTGAGGCGTTTGTACTACTCCAGATACCACCGGCTACACCATCAGAGAAAGACACTGATGAACCAAGACAGATATACGGATTACCGCTGATAGCAGTAGGCAACGGGCTGATGTTTATCGGCACAGTTACATAACAGCCTGTAGGCATCATGTAAGTGATAGTAGCAGTACCCGGTGTAACACCTGTAACTAATCCTGTTCCAGCATCTATAGTGGCATCGGTATTACTGCTGCTCCATGCGCCACCCGGTAGTCCGTTGAACAATGTAGTACTTGTAGTGATACATATGTTTGTCGGACCGGTTATCGGTGTTGGCAATTGATCTATAACTACGTTGGTAGAGGTAGCACAGCCGGTACCCAGTGTATATATAATAGTAGTAGTGCCTGGAGCAATACCAGTAAGCATACCTGAGGTAGCACCGATAGTACCGTAACCTGGATTACTACTCATCCATGTACCACCTGTTGCAGGATTTGTAAGAGTAATTGTTGAACCTTGGCACACATTAGGGCTGCCAAGTATTGCAGGAGGCAGTGCATGTACCGTCACCGGTTGAGACACAAAGCAACCTGTAGGTAATACGTAACTGATAAGTGCCGTACCTGCGGTCCAGCCGGTTACGTCACCTGTCATCATATTTACAGATGCTATTGTTGGCAAATCACTCACCCATGTACCACCTATTGTCGCATCAGAAAGCGTGGTCATAGCACCAACACACATATTCGGCACACCGGTTATGGCTGACGGTAATGGGTCTACTGCGATCGGGGTTGTGGTTAAACAACCTGTACTTAATCTGTAAGTAATGATCGTTGTACCTGTTGCCACCCCGCTTACAATACCAGTCATAGAACCGATCCTTGCGATACCCGGGATACTGCTGCTCCATAATCCGCCCGGAGCAGGGTTAGATAATGTCGTCGTTCTGCCCACACATACATTTGCTCCGCCGGTTATTGCACCCGGCAATGGATTAACTGTAATAGTTTTGGTCCTTGGGCAACCGGTTCCTAAAGTGTAACTGATCACTGCCGAACCTGCAAGAATACCAGTAACATCACCCGTAGTGCCGATTGCGGCAACGGCAGGATTATCACTGTTCCAGGTGCCACCGGCAGCGGCATCACTCAGCAATATTACATTACCTACGCATACCTGCGATGGCCCTGTAATAGCAGGAGGCACTGACAGTACATTTACAGGATGTATAGCAAAGCAACCTGTTGGCAATCTATAGCTTATGGTCGCGGTACCGGTAGCCACGCCTGTCACATTACCGGTGAACATGGACGTAGTAGTAGCAGTGGCAACAGCGGGATTGCTGCTAAACCATGCACCACCCATAGTGGTATCGCTAAGTGTAATGCTCTGACCGGGGCAAACTACATTCGGTCCTAAGATCGGAGATATAGGATAAACGATCATAGGGCGTATTACCCTGCAACCAATACCTGATGTATAAGATATTACGGTAGTACCAGACGATACACCGGTAACAATACCCGATGTTAAACCTATTGTCGCAATAGCAGGATTACTTACTGACCATGTTCCGCCGAGTGTAGCGTCAGAAAGTGTTTTGGTCAATCCCTGGCATACTGTCGTATCACCAATTATTGCTGATGGTATAGGATATAGGTTGCTGTTTTTATCGCAGCGCAGCCGGTACCCAATGAATAGCTGATGGTTGCCGTTCCTGCTGTCACACCGGTTACTACACCGGATGTCAGCCCTACTGTTGCAACACCGGGTGTGCTGCTGCTCCAGGTACCACCGCCCACATCGCTCAATGTTACAGATTGTCCCACGCAAACTGCAGGAGTACCTATAATGAGTGGCGGACCGGGATTAACAGTGATCGTTTTGGTTCTCATACAGCCAGTACCCATTGTATAGCTGATGGTAGCGGTTCCGGGAGCCATGCCTGTAACAACACCGGTACTGGATACCGATGCGGTAAGCGGTGCACTGCTGCTCCAGAAGCCACCCGGAGTAGTACTGTTCAAAGTAATGCTTTGTCCGAAACAAACTGCACTTGGGCCGGTAATTATATTAGGCAGCGGATCTACTGTCACTGTCTTGTTTACAGTACATCCGAAACCAAGTGTATAGCTGATGGTTGTAGTACCAACACCAATGCCTGAAACAATACCGGTACTTCCGGTCACTGTAGCTACAGAAGGATTAGTACTTCCCCACGATCCGCCTGTTGTGCCGTCACTGAGTGTCATTGTAGCACCTACACATACATTACCGGCACCGGTTATAGGCACAGGTACTGTGTTAACTGTTACTAAACTTGCAGCATAACAACCTGTGGGAAGCACATAAGATATTACCGTAGTACCGGTAGTAAGGCCGGTTACCGCACCGGTTGATGTTACTGATGCTACAGTAGGCACACTACTGCTCCATGCGCCACCCGCAGTAGCATCTGTAAGATTGATAGTAAGGCCTACACATACATTCACTGACCCGATGATAGGAGTGATCGGATTAACAGTAATTAATTTTGAGACGATACAACTGCCGCCTAGCGAATAACTGATGTTGGCAACACCAGATCCTACTCCGCTAACAACCCCACTGGTCAAACCAACTGCTGCAACACCCGGGGCACTGCTTGTCCATGTACCGCCTCCTATTGCATCACTCAATGTAATGGTCATTCCCTGGCATACAGTTGATAACCCCGTTATCGGGCCCGGTGTCGGGTTTACCGTAACTGTTACGTTTACTGTACAGCCACCAAGTGTATAGCCTATAAGTGTAGTTCCTAAAGTAGATCCTGTAACCACACCGGTTGAAGGAACTACCGGTGCAACCCCCGGCATACTACTTGACCATGTACCACCCGGAGTAGCATTACTAAGACTTGTCGTTGCTCCTACGCAGATACTAGTAGTACCGGTTATTCCTGGTAGTCCCGGCGTTACGGTCAATGATTTAGTGACCGTACATCCTGCACCTAACGAATAGGTAATAAGCGTAGTACCCGGCGTTAATGCAAGCACATCCCCCGTAAGCAAACCTATAGTGGCCACCGCAGGAGTACCGCTTGTCCAGCTACCCCCAGCTATTGCATCACTCAACGTCACTGTTGATCCTGCACATATATTTGCAGGGCCTATAATTACGGTTGGCGCTGGTGTTACATTAATGGTTGTTGTGGTTCTGCATCCAGTAGGCAATGTATAAGTAATAACCGACGAACCTATAACCAGGCCGTTTACAATACCCGTTGAAGAACCGATGGTAGCAATACCTGGAGCACTGCTCATCCATGTACCACCACCTGAATTAGTTAATAATATAGATGCGCCCACACATACACCGGTTGGTCCGCTGATGGCAGAAGGCAAAGGATGTATAGTCACTGTAGTAGTTCTTGAACATCCTGTACTATTAGCGGTAAATGTGATGACAGAAGCACCGGTAGTAATACCAGTTACAATACCTGTAAGCGTACCGATAGTTGCATTTGTATTGCTGCTTGCCCATGTACCCGGGGCAGATGCGTCACTTAATATCGTTGTACTACCAACACACACATTCGTATTACCTGTGATCGGTGCCGGTAACGGATTTATCGATATGGTCACACTTCCCGTCATTACCGATGTACAACCTGCAGCGGTACCTCGAATGGTATAGGTGCCAACAGTTGTAAAAGGTCCGAATATAAGTGCCGAGCCAGTACCTACCTGCGGGCTGCCTGTTGGGGTTGTCCCTATGTAAGTCTGGTAACTGACACCGACATCTGAACTACTTAAACCTATAGTAGCCCCCGTGCCGCCGGTACAATATCCGCCACCACCTGTTACTGTATATGCAACTGGGGATGGATTAACGGTTACTGTAGTCATAGTGTTACATGACCCGGAAGTAAAAGTAATTACTGTTGTACCAGGAGTTATACCGGTTACAATACCGGTAGAAGACCCTATGGTTGCAACACCCGGGCTACCACTGATCCAGGAACCTCCAAAAGTAGTATTTGTTAGTGTAGTCGTTCCTCCTATACAGACACTCAAAGTACCTGCGATCGGCGCCAGTGGAGGATAAATCGTCAACGACTTGGTAACGGTGCAACCTGCTCCAAGCGAATAACTGATAGTAGCTATACCTGCAGAAACACCGGTAACAATTCCGGTTGTTAATCCAACACCGGCAATACCAGGCGCACTGCTGGTCCACGTTCCTCCGAATGTAGCATCGCTGAATGTTATTGAAGATCCTACACAAGTAAACAATGAACCCGAGATCGGACCCGGAGGAGGTGTGACAGATACGGTTGTAGTAGAAAAACAACCCGTAGGAAAAATAGTATATGATATGACTGCAGTACCGATAGATGCTCCGGTTACAGCTCCGGTTATAGAGCCGATTGATGCAATACCGGGGCTGCTACTACTCCAGGTCCCGCCGGGTGTAGCATCACTTAATATACTTCCTGTACCAACACACATAGCAAGAATACCTGATATAGGTCCGGGATTAGGATATACTGTCACTGTTGTTGTTCTTAAGCATCCGGTAGTAAACGAATAAGTGATTGTAGCGCTGCCAAGTCCTCCGCCGGTAACAATACCCGATGACAAACCCACAGGCGCTGTTGCAGGAGCACTGCTGGTCCACGCTCCTGTTCCTGAACTGGTAAGTGTTGTCGTGGTACCGAGACATATATTGGTAATGCCTGTGATAGGAGCCGGTAACGCGTTCACTGTAATAGTTTCAGTTCTGGCACATCCCGTACTCAATGTATAAGTGATAGGTTCAACACCTGATCCTATCCCTGTAACCAAGCCTGAGGTTGCATTAATAGTTAAAAAACCGTATCCCGAAGAACTCCATGTACCACCGGGTGTTGCGTCGCTCATTGTTATAGTTGACGAAACACATACCGAAGTTGGTCCTGAAATAATTGCCGGTAACGGATTTACAGTTAACGTTCTTAATGCGAAACAACCTGTCGGTAAAATATAACTGATCGTAGCAGTTCCGGCAGATACACCCTGAATTAAACCAGATGTAGATCCAACCGTCGCTATTGAAGGATTGCTACTACTCCATGTTCCAAAGAGTGTGGTCGTGGCAAAGTTTGTTGCTGATCCGACGCATACTACATTAACACCTGTTACAGGCGCAGGTACCGGGTTTACGATAAGCGATGTGGTAGTAAGGCAACCTGTTGGCAATGTATAAGTTATTACGGTGGTACCCGGAACACCTCCTGTAACAATACCCGTAACGGAACCTATAGTGGCGACAGTAGGCACGCTGCTGACCCACGTTCCTCCCGGAGATGCATCACTCAATGTAATACTGTATCCGGTACATCCTGAACCTGGTAGCATTATTGCAGTCGGTAATGGATTTACTGTTATTGTCTTTGTCACAGAGCACACGGCCCCGGTACCTGCACTAAAGGTTATGATCGAAGTTCCCGCGCTCACCCCTGTTAATACGCCTGTTGTTGATCCGATAGTTGCAACTCCTGTACTGCCACTCGTCCAGGTCCCTCCGGCTAGGTTGTCACTCAATGTTATAGTATTACCTACACAAACATCAGGACCACCGGTAATTGGTGCCGGCATAGGGTTTACAGTTACTGTTCTAAGAGCCAGACCCATACCGCATGGCATCGGAACCTGGAAAGATATTACCGCTGTTCCGGCAGCTACTCCGGTTACAACACCCGTTGTAGATCCAATCGT
>CAYZKL010000090.1:4486-14585 GCA_964478855.1 uncultured Flavipsychrobacter sp. | reverse complement strand
TTTATGTAGTCGGGCAGGTATCTGCCGGCCTGCCTCATCATCCATACCGGTGGTCTGCTTACATCTTCACCTCTTAGTGCTCTTAACAGCAGGTCATTTTTCAGATTGCTCATTCGTTGTATGTTATCAGGCTTGCGTGTTTTTTGCCTGTTGTTCAAAATAGTTTATTGCGCTCATCATCACCCCTTCCTTAGTCGCAGTTTCACTGATCACTACTGTATTTGTACTATGTTTTTTCAGCGTTGCAGCAGTTGTTCTGCCTATCGAGAATAGTACAGTATCCTCTCCCACGGTATTCTCACTGAAAAAACTTTCCACACCGCTCGGGCTGTAAAACAGTATGCCGTTATAGTGTTTATCTACTTTATGTGGGGTCAGGGTTGTAACATACACTATTAGTTCCCTCACCGTTATGCCTCCTTCAGCAAGCATATCGGGCAGTGTATCCATTCGCTTGTCTCCGCAAAAGAACACCACCTCATTCTCTTCCTGCTCCATGATCACATGCGCCAGGTGCGCTGAGTCCAGGCCGGTGCCCTGTATGGTGCTGGTATCAAAGTATTCCGGGATCACATTTTTTGTGGCGTACCCTACACAGTATATACGCCATATCGGGTTTGCGTTAAAGATGATATGCCCTATGGCATGCACTGCACTTGCACTGGTAAAGACCACCGTCACATCTCTGCGGCACAGGTCTTCTATCTGGTGCTTCATCTCATTGTCAGCCGTATAGGTGATCTCTATGAAGGGCAGGGCATCTGCATGCACTCCACGCTGCTCCGCTCTTTGTAACAGCGACTCTTCGGTCTTGGCAGTACTCAGTATGGTAGCTAAGGTGTTCACTTTTGTATGGTCAGTGGGCTTTTTTAAACTCTGTTAGTATTTCATTACCTCCGTTGTCCAGCAGTTCCATTGCTGCTTCATTGCCCAGGTTGGCTGCATAGAGCATTGGCACCTTTTTCATCACCTCTTGCTTTTGCCTGCCGTCTGTGCTCAGTATATTGCCACGAAAGATCACATCGCCCCCATCTATTTCAGCCAGCCCGCTTATAGGTGTTGAGCAACCGCCCATCAATCCTCTTAAAAAATCTCTTTCTATTGCCGTACACAGTGCAGTCTCCGAATCATGAAATGGCGCACATGCTTCTTTAGCATAAGTATCTTGTTCCCTGCATACCACAATTATGGCTCCTTGTGCCGGTGCCGGTAGCATCCAGTCCAGTTCCTCTGCGTTTTCAGGCCGTAGCCCTATACGTTCCAGTCCGGCTGCGGCAAATATTGCTCCCAGCCAGTTACTTTCCTCTACTTTGCGTAGTCTTGTATTTACATTGCCACGCAGGTTTATATCACTAGGGTAGCGGTGCAGCCACTGTGCTTTACGCCTTATACTGCTGGTTGCTATGAGGCATGGCCCGTGTTCATGCAGTAGTCTGCTATCACCTTTCGGTACGAACAGGTCTTTGTAAGATGCTCTTGGCAATACTGCAGCCTGTACTATTCCTTTGGCCATCATAGTGGGTACATCTTTCATAGAGTGTACCGCTATATCTATATCTCCATTCAGCAAGGCTATATCCAGCGCCTTGGTAAATATTCCCTGCACCCCTATTTCATATAGAGGCGTTTTCAGGTCTGTATCACCTTCGCTCTTTATATACACCAGTTCCGATCCGTGGCCTTGCTCCTTCAGTAGTTGTTTTACTGTGTTAGCTTGCCATAGGGCCAGTTGGCTGTCTCGTGTACCTATGCGTATAATTTTGTTCATCAGGCTATATAGTCGTTTATAGCTTGTATGTAGTGGCAGCCATGGGTATTGTCGCTGCGCATACGGGTGGCAAGTGTATTGATCACTTTTTGTATCTTCTCATCAGGTACTATCGCTTCAGCAGTTGGTGTTTCTTCTGCAGATTCTATATTCAGTCCTTTCAGTTTATCCTTCACTGCTATCAGCACAGGCACATGCTTACGCATATCATACCATGTCCTGAACTCGTTGATGTGCTCATTGATGATGCTTACTGCCTTTGGTATTTCTGCTTTACGGTTTTGCAGGGTCTCATCCTTTATCTTAGACAGCATGTCCACATCCACAAAGGTGATGCTTTCCAGTTGCTGTGCTTCTATAGCTACATTACACGGCACCGACATATCTATCACCAGCTTCGCTCCCTTGCCTTCCAGGTGTTCTTTCATCACTACCGGCGCTACAGCATTGGTCGATACCAGTATGATATCCGCATCCTTCAGTTCTTCATTCAGTGTTTCTATCGGTGCGTAGCGCAGGTCCAGTTCAGTCGCCAGTTCTTTTGCTGTTTCTTCTGTCCGGTTGATCAGGGTTATATTCTGTGTGCCCAGGTAGTCCTTCATGTTACGGCAGGTTATACGTCCTATCTTGCCCGTACCAAGCAGCACTATTTTTTTATCATTGATATTGCCTGCGGCAGCTTCTACATATTGCTTGATATACTGTACCGCAGCAAACGATACCGATACGGTACCGCCACTCAGTTCGGTATATGTCTTTATTGCTTTCGACGCCTGCAATGCAGAATTCACTAATCGTTCTGTAAACGCACCTATGAAGTTGCCGGCCTTGGCATGTTTTACTGCTGTTTTTATTTGTCCCAGTATTTCGTAGTCACCCAGTATCTGCGAATCCAGTCCTGCGGCTACATGATACAGGTGTTCAAATGC
Source organism: uncultured Flavipsychrobacter sp. (assembly GCA_964478855.1). Lineage (GTDB taxonomy): Bacteria > Bacteroidota > Bacteroidia > Chitinophagales > Chitinophagaceae > Nemorincola. The sequence continues at coordinate 11,888 of CAYZKL010000090.1, read as the reverse complement.
GGCACATCCGCTTTTAGCATAAGATAGTTGGGCAAATGTTGCTGCGTCTCCCGTGCATACACTGCAAAGCAGGTTAGCCAGTTGCTGGGCACTGTTTGCAAATCCATATATCTCGGTTCTGTTACAGGTCGATAAGATGAACAGTTCGCTAAGTCCGTGTGTCGGTGCGTTAGTTAATGCTTCGTTATATTGTTCACCATTTACGGCAAACAATCCCCTTACGGATGCATCCGTTTTTTTGTAATTGATGCCAACTACCCAAAAATTGTCAATACTCTGTCTGTCGTTTATAAGCATTACTCTGTTCTAAAGCACTGGCGCAAAGGTAATTCGGGTGCCAGCAGCCACATAATTTCTCTGTCATACATCCGTCATATTAGCACCTGATGTTGATCAGTTTCTTATTCAAATCTGGAGTTAGTAGCTATTCGGGAATATTCATGGGTTAAGTCATGCGAAAGTACTGTATTCTTAGATTCTTGTGGATAACTCCGGAAACTATTTTCCCGTTCAAATCATTGACAGGCAAGCATTTCCACGGAAAGGCACAAAAACATATCCACAAAATTCGTCCCGTACGGAAACCCCTTCTTATCTTTATCCTTGTGGCGTATTTTATCGATCTTCGGAAGTCAAAGCGATCATCTTAGGCTCGATTGTATCGGAAACAAAAGCCGTAAATTTTAACCTGCCCCGTATGGGGTGTCTTTGGGGGCATATGGGGTGACATAGGGTGAGGGTAATTTTGGTGCCATCCTTTTACCGACTAATCCTTGCTCTCGCACCCTGCATTCTTTGGGGCAATGAGGTCGCCCCGATAGCAATCGGGAGGGTGATAATGGGGGTGTCTTTGGGGTGATGTGGGGTGTCCTTTGGGGTGTTCTTTTACGCGGTAGTTTTCTTTGATAATCAATTAGTTAGCATTGTAGGAATGTTCATCACCGTGATAAAAAAAGAAAAAATGGGGTGTCCCGTTCTCGTTTCCCGCTCCCTGCTTAATTGGGATATTACTCCGTCTTTAACATGGTAACTCAAAATAAAATAAATTTACTGCTATTTAATTCCACCAATGCTCAAACTACCAACGCCTGTATTAGGAAATATTACTGCCCTTACCATCTCCACACCCGATCTCGAGGTCTCACTGGATTTCTATAAAAAATTGGGTTTTTCCGAAGTCCTACGTGCCACATGGCCATTCCCATGGATCCAGGTGTCCGATGGGGTGTTGCTTATTATGCTACGCCAGGACCCTAAACCATATATAGCACTTACCTACTATGTGGCTACTGTAGATAAGGTGGTAAAAGACCTGGGAGAAAAAGGTATTTCGCCCGTATATACTCCCTCAAAGGAAGATCAGATCAAACGCTACAATTTTATTTCACCCGATGGGCTGAACATTAGCCTGATAGGTGTGAGTCATGGTTTTTCGCAGCCACCCGGGCCCGGAATGTTGCAAATGTCGCCCGATGAATATTTTGATCCGGCTAAGTATGTCAATAAAACCGCCGGTATGTTCGGCGAGTTGGCACATCCTGTTGCCGACCTCGAGGTTTCACTCGCTTTTTGGCATCAGCTGGGTTTTAGTACGCTCTCAAAATTCACTACGCCCTATCCCTGGGCCATCGTGTCCGATGGGCTCAGTATAGTGGGGCTGCACCAGTCTCAGCTTTTTCAGTATCCGGCCATCACCTATTTCGCATCAGATATGCCGCAGAAAATAGCTGCAATGAAAAAAGCCGGTTTAAAGGATTTGGCATTCCAGGCCAATGGTAATACAGTAGTCACAACGCCGGAGCAGCAGCACATTTTCCTTTCTCCGCTTGGTGGCGATACAGGTAGCAGTGACAAAAAGAAAAAGGAAATAGAAACAAATACAATTGAGACTCCCCGGTTGATACTCAAAGAACTTACGCCTGAGACTTACGATATTTTGTTCACCACTTGTTCAGATGAACAGATCATGGCATTTTTCGGGTTTACCGGGATTGCAGAACTGGAAGTGGAAAGGGGCAAATGGCAGGGAGGAATGACAACCTACCGAACTTCGTTCAAAGGCTTCATACTGACCGAAAAGACTACCGGGAAAGCAATCGGCAGAACGGGGTTCCATAACTGGTATGCCATGCACAGCCGTGCCGAGTTAGGTTACCTGATGTCGGATGAAGGCTCCAAAGGTAAAGGACTGATGAAAGAAGCAGTAAAGGCTGTAATAAACTATGGTTTCGAGCAAATGGGTTTACAGCGTATAGAGGCATTTGTCGGCCCCAATAACCAGCCATCACAGGCCATCGTCAGGTCTCTTGGCTTTATTCATGAGGGTACGCTGCGGCAGCATTTTTGCTACGATGGGGTAGCTGAAGACTCTGACTGCTTTGGTATGCTGAAGCCGGAATATGAGGCGAACAGGGCACTTTTTGATAGTCAATAGGTTATATCGCACCGTTTATTACCCTCAAAAATTATTTTCGTAATTTCGCAATAACTATAATCAGATACTAATGTCATTAGGTTCATTAATCACGATGGATGAGTTTACCATCCAGGAGACCAGGAAATTTCCACAGGCTACAGGCGAACTGTCTTCCCTTTTAAGGGATCTTGGCCTTGCGGGCAAAATAATCAATAAGCATGTGCGCAAAGCCGGCCTCTCCGATATCCTCGGCAAGCATGGTGCTACCAATGTTCAGGGCGAAGAACAGATGAAACTGGATGTATTTGCTAACGATACTTTGATCCATATTTTAAAGAACAGTACTGACTGTGCAGGCATAGCATCCGAAGAGAACGATGATCATGTGTGCTACGAGGATACTTATTCTGCAAATTCCAAGTATGTAGTTCTCTTCGATCCGTTGGATGGTTCTTCCAATATCGATGTTAATGCGTCTATAGGCACCATATTTTCCATCTATCGTCGTATCAGCCCTATCGGTAAGCCATGTACTCAGGAGGATTTTCTGCAGCCGGGCAATCGCCTGATGGCAGCCGGTTATATCATTTACGGCTCAAGTACTATGATGGTCTATGCCACACGCCTGGGTGTAAATGGTTTTACATTAGAGCCTTCTATCGGCGAGTTCTGCCTATCTCATCCTAATATCAAATGCCCGGATAATGGCAAGATATATTCATTGAACCAGGGCAATACTAATAAGTATAGCCAGGGCATGCAGGACTATCTTAACTTCTGTATGGAGAGCAATAAAGAAGAGGGCAGGCCATACACACACCGCTACATCGGTTCTATGGTTGCCGATCTGCACCGTACGTTACTCAAAGGTGGTATCTTCATGTATCCTGCTGATAAGAATAACCCCAAAGGCAAGCTGCGCCTGCAATACGAGTGCAATCCTATGGCCTTTATAGTAGAGGCTGCAGGTGGTATCGGCGATTGGGGTGCAGGTAACATCTTGGATATAGCGCCTACAGAATTACATCAGCGTACGCCTATATTTATCGGGTCTAAGAACATGGTGAATAAAGCACTCAGCATAGTAAAAGAAAAAGAAGTAGTTGCATAATTCTATTCGGGTTAATGCAAACAAAAAAGCAATGCTCTTCGGAGCATTGCTTTTTTAAACAAATTGAATCGATGGCATTAACTGAACAGGAATGCTATATCATCCTTTGTCAGTCGTTTCATCATCGCCGTATCGTCCGATACAAGATCATTCGCCAGTGCTCGTTTATGCTCCTGTAGCTGCAGCATCTTTTCTTCCAGTGTGTCTTTGCATATCAGGCGGTAAGCAAATATGTTTTTGGTCTGTCCTATACGGTGTGTACGGTCTATCGCCTGTTGTTCTACTGCAGGGTTCCACCATGGGTCTACTATATATACATAGTCGGCCGCGGTAAGGTTCAGTCCTATACCACCTGCTTTCAGTGATATCAGGAACACCCTGCACTCATGGTTATTCTGGAATTCCTGTATGGCCTCTTCACGCTCTCTCGATGTGCTGCTGCCGTCAAAGTAAACGTGAGCTATGTTCTCTTCTTCAAGCTTTTTCCTGATGAGTCCCAGCATTCCAAGGAACTGTGAGAAGATAAGTACCTTGTGATCTCCTACGTTTTCGGTGATCTCACGGCTCAGCTCATCCAGCTTTATAGAGTAGTTATGGAAACGCTCTTCCTCATTCATGATGGCGGGCGAATCGCATATCTGGCGCAGTTTGGTAAGGCCTTGAAGTATATGCATCTGCGAGCGCTCCATACCCTTTTCTTCTATCATGCCCAGTATCTGGGAGCGATAGATGTTTCGGTAAGACTCGTATATTTTGCGCTGCTCCGGCCCCATCTCGCAGTAGAGTATCGTCTCTGTCTTTTCAGGCAGGTCTTTAGCTACTTGCTCCTTTGTACGGCGCAGCAGGAAGGGATGTGTAAGCTTACGTAACTGCTGCTTTACTTCATCCTCCCTGAATTTATCAATAGGGGTTGCAAACTCGCTCATGAAGAATTCCCTGCTGCCCAGCATGCCTGGGTTCAGGAAGTTCATCTGCGCATACAGATCAAAGGTATTGTTCTGTACAGGCGTACCACTCAGTGCCAGGCGGTTCTTACTGTTCAGCAGCAACGATGCCTTAGCTACCTGCGATTGTGGGTTCTTGATCGATTGCGACTCATCAAGCACTACATAGTCAAATGGTATTTCTTTGAAGGCCTTGATGTCACTGCGCATAGTACCATAGGTAGTGATGATGATATCAATACCTTCATATGCGATCAGTGGGTTTATGTTACGCTTTGGCCCGTGGTGTATAGTATGTGTTAGTTCCGGGGTGAATTTCTTGATTTCATTCTCCCAGTTATACATAAGCGTGGTAGGGCATACCACCATGTATCGTGCACCCGGGTTTAGGTTCTTGTAGTGCTGGAAGAAGGTAAGCGTTTGTATCGTCTTACCCAGACCCATGTCATCAGCAAGTATCCCGCCCCATCCTGCTTCATTCAGGAATATCAGCCACTGAAAGCCCGCAAGCTGGTATGGGCGTAGGGTAGCCTTCAGGTGTTCCGGCGGATTTATTAAACTATAATCGTTCGTTAATATGTTCTCTAATTTCTCTTTCTTCAGTTCCAGCTCCTGCTGTAGTTCCTCTTCGTTGATCTCAGATAGCAGTTCATCCAGTACGCTGAAGTGGTATTTCTTCAGCCTTACTTTATTGCCCTTGGTCTCTCCCATCTTCAGCAGCAGGCTGTATTTCTTCAGCCACTCCTCGGGTAGTAGCCCTACCGATCCATCGCCCAGCCTCACAAAGTTCTGCCGTTGCGCCAGTGCTTTCTTTACTTCTATTATAGATACTATCTGCTCTCCGAATTTCAGTTCCACTGATGCGTCAAACCAGTCTATACCGCTGCTTACCTGTATTTGGGTTTCAGGCTTGTGGGTATTGATGCGCAGACTCCTCAGTCCTTCAAAACCAAGTATCTCCACACCTTTCTCACGCATCAGCTCGGTGAAGCCGTAAAACCAGTTATTGGTAAGTACAGCTGCCCCTGGCAGGTAGAAAAAATGTTCCTTTTTATTATGTTGTATATCTGTATGCAGGCCTTGCATTACCTGCACAAACTCGTCTTCAAGTTCTTCATTGCGCTTCATGATCTGCACAATGCCGTTATGCGGCACTATCACATCACCAAAGTAGTCCTGTTGAATCTCTATGCCATTATATACGAATACCGGTTTCAGTATAAGTACCTGGTCGCGCTCCTGCAGGTACAGGCGGCACTGTGGCTTAGCCTGCTGCACATGTTCTATCAGCTCTTCAGAGAAATGTACATGCAGTTTGTTGCTCCAGTCCATCACCTGCTCTTTCAGGAATGTAGGCCACTCTTTTGCTTTAATGGTCATTTTACCGTCCGGCATGAATGCGCCGGCTATCTGCATTTCCTGCATACTGCCCATGCAATACAGGTGGCCTTCATACTGCATCAGTGCCTGGTTCAGCACAGTTACGGCTTTGTGAGATACAGCCTTATTGTCCATTATCCACTCCAGAACTATCAGGTACTTCGTGCCTTCTTTCTTTATCAGCAGCTGCGGGTGCACCGGCCTTTCGGAGAACACTACTTGCTGGATACTGGTCGACGATATGGGCTTGCCTTTTTTCTTGATATAAGTAAATGGCCATGCCGAATAACGGTCCAGAAGTTTCTGATACTTAGGTAGCAGGTATTCCCACACTTGCTCCTGCACATCCTCTGCCGGTACATCTTTCAATATACTGTCATAGTCATGCATAAAATCGCCAAATGGCAGATTCTTCTTCAGGAACTTCATCAACTCATCCGGAAGGAATTTCCTTACTACCGGCAGCAGGTCGCGGTCTTCATGCTTATACCTTGTCGGGTTTATGTATTGGTTCAGCTCCAGTTTATCTATACTCCCTATGATCTTTCTGTCCTCTTCATCTGCCTTTCCTGCTATCAGTTCTACACCCACAAAAGGGAATGATGTTACATCGGTATCTATTACTACACCTAGCCTCTTCTCTTCAATTACCTGTGCAGCTTCTTCAGCAACCGCAGCGCTAACTGTAGGCTGTTTAGACTCCAGTTTTTTGATGCTGGTGTCCAGTACTCTTAAAAATGGTTTGTTGTTCTCATATGTGAATTCAAACTTGCCTTTCAGATCGTCTTTCAGGCTATATCCGTATTGTTCTAGTAGCTTATTTTTCTGTATATCCCAGTTCTGCATAGACTGGAAGTGCTGTGCACCAAAGGTTTTCAGTACCTGCAGAAACAGTGCTGCCTTGTGGGTACACAATGGGTGGCTCTTTTCAGCGCACCCGCATGATGTATCGAAATATCGCTCTTCGTTCTGCTTGATAGTGACTGTAAACAGGTTCCCGTCGTCATTCACGGTAGCCTCTATACGGTCGTTCTTATTTACAGTTATAGTTGATTTACTGCCATTTGCCAGTCGCTCAGCTCTTTCCAGCGATTCTGTAGCAGTAAATATCTGCAACATCTGTCTGGTTATCTGGCGCATGCGCACCACAGTATGCTTTTGTTCGTAGGTAATATTGGTATTCTCAAAGAATCCGCTCTGTATAATATCATTGAGCTGAAACAGTGCAGCTACTTCATGTCGGCATATTTCACCCAGGTTATATGGGCATTGGCACCTAACAGATATATCTTTTGTCTGCAGGTATTTATTAATGGTTACTGTATAATAGTTCTGGTACAGATCATTCCTTACCCGGAACCTTACCTGTTCAAGCAGGTGGTCCACATCAAGCATTTGTACGCCTGAGGTATAAAAGATCTTTTTGCCACGCCGAATTACTTCTTCGGAACCATGATTGTAAACGTATCTGAGTATTGGAGGTAATGACATTTATGGGTGCTGCAGTTCAAAAAAGGCAATCTGCAAAAGTACCGAAAATCGTTCGTACAA
>CAYZKL010000090.1:0-4476 GCA_964478855.1 uncultured Flavipsychrobacter sp. | reverse complement strand
CGTTACTCCGTCTGCTATCGTAAAATTTTTGAATATTAATTAATAATTTATTTTATTTTCTGTTCGAAATTTTATTTTTTTAACGTATTGCATTTTACACGGGGTATCATTGTTTTTTTAGTATATTTACATGTATTTTTAGAAAATTACTTCTTTACTTTAAAATGTGGATTATGAGAAACCTTACTTTACGCTCTTTTGCGGCTCTATCAACCGGATTTTCCGGACGCACAAAGCATTATAGATTATTGCTCATCATGCTGTTCTGTATGATAGGCAACAGCGCGTTTGCGGCTGTTACAGTGGTTCCCGGTTCAGGAGGTACTAATATTTGTAGTGATCTGGCAATGGGTAGTGTAACGCCTGGTTACACGACACTTGGTGCGATCCAGATTGTTGAAAATTTGAATAATGATTTAGCTACAGGGGCAGATATATTAACGATCGATGCTCCTGCAGGTTGGGAATTTAACCCGGCTTCAGCCATTGGATTTGCTACTCTTGGCGGTGGATTTGCGGGTCTCCCAATAGTATTGAGCATCACTTCTACCAGCCTCACCATTCAGATAAACATGGCATCTACAGCTACTGCTGATGCATTGTTTATCAACGGTTTAGAAGTACAGGCTACATCTACTGCTTCTGCTCCTGGTGTTGTAAATGCATCAGTTGCAATTGGCATAGCGGGCGTTATTACAGGTGCCGGTGGTACTCCATTCGCTAATTTAGCTTTAACGCCATCCCCTTCAGTTATTACTGGCCCCTCGAGTGTTTGTCCGGCTTTTACTGTTACGCTTGGTAACACTGTAGCAGGTGGTACCTGGACAAATATTAATCCTTTGGTTACTTCAGTTGGTTCAACTACGGGTGTAGTTACTGGTGTTGCACCTGGTAATGATACGATTACCTATACTTTGCCTTCAGGTTGTGCAGTAACAACTACTATTGATGTATATCCTGCACCTACTCCTATCATGGCAACAGATACTACTATTTGTGTTGGTGAGTATGTTACCGTTTCTGATAGTACAGTTGGAGGAGTTTGGAGTTCTGCTAGGGGATTTGTCACAGTGTCCTCTTTTGGCGGTGTTACAGGTATTACTGCAGGTGTTGATACTATTAGTTATACATTGGGCTGCGCTGCAGTATTTACAATGACAATTAACGCTATACCTACTCCGATCATTGGCCCTCCGGCATTATGTGTTGGAACATCTCATACGCTATCTGATGCTACACCTGGTGGTATATGGACCAGTAGCGTTCCCGGTGCTGCAGATATTGGCTCTACAACGGGTATTGTTACAGGGTACGCCTCCGGCGGTACCATCATTTCTTACACAAACCCTGTTAATGGTTGTGCCGCTACAATTTTCTTTCTTGTAAGGACTCCTCCCGCTGCTATAGGTGGTGCACCTGCTTTATGTGAAGGAAGTGCCATGTTAGTTACTGATGGTATTCCTGGTGGTGTGTGGTCTAATACAAGACCTGCTATCTCTACTATAACTTCCGGTGGCATTGTTTCCGGTATTTTACCTGGTCTGGATACTATAGTCTATACTATTGCAGGTTGTGCTCCAGTGTTTCATCCTATTACGGTTAATCCACTCCCTGCTTTAATTACAGGTCCTACCAGTATTTGTATAGGATTGGCAATAGCACTAAGTGATGCTTCTCCCGGAGGTATGTGGAGTTCAAGCGACACAACAGTTGCTACAATTTCCCCTACAGGTGTAGTTATTCCTACTACTGGTGTAATAGGATCAACAGCAACAATAATTTATACAATGCCAACCAGTTGTTTTGTCACTGCACCGGTGACTGTCAATGCTCCTCCGGCTCCTATTGTTGGTGCTGATAGTATTTGTCAGGGTGCTGTTACAACGATGACAAACATAACTCCTGGTGGTATCTGGAGCAGTACTGATCTGTCTCGTGCAGCTATTGTTGATAGCTCTGGTGTTCTTACTGGAGTATCAGGCGGTACTGTTAATATCTCTTATTCATTAGGTAATGGCTGCGCTACTTACAAATCATTTGTTGTGCTCCCGCCAACACCTGCATATGTAACGGTTACTGATACTCCTAGTGGTACTGTTTGTGCCGGCACGCCTGTTCGTTATATAGCAACAACATTAAATGCGGGAGCGCCTACATTTAACTGGCAGATATTCTACTCAGGAACGTTAACTCCGGATAGCACCAGCACAGATACGTTCTACTATACACCAAAACATGGTGACGTTGTTATCTGCAGGATCATAGCTCACGGAGTTTGTGCGGTAACTGATACTGTTTCTGACACATTGCCTGTGAATGTATATCCTGTTATCGGACCTGGTAGCGTGGTAATTACTATCAATAAAGCGGCGGCTCCTGATAGTGTGCTTTATCTCGGACAGGTATTCACGTTCTTCTCTAATGTTCTTTATGGAGGAACAACGCATACTTATCAGTGGTTTAGAAATGGAGCTCCGGTTTCCGGCGCTACAAACTCTACGTTCTCTATAACTTCGTACACAGATGAGGATATATTCTGCGCTATAGCTGGTAATTCGCCTTGTACCACTGACTTCACAGATACAAGTAATACTATCCATATTTACGGTAATTATCTTGCCACTAATTCTATAAGCAGTAAGACTTCTGCCATTACATTGTTCCCTAACCCTAATACAGGTAGCTTCACACTTAATGGTAATGTAGGGTTGGCTTCAGGTGCAGTTTCGTTGGAGGTGTCTGATATGCTTGGTCATATTGTTTATAACGGCACTGCGACTCCTATAAATGGAACAATCAGTAAAGAAATTAAACTTGACAATGTAGCCAACGGTAACTATTTATTGAGGTTGAACTCCACTACAGATAATCAGGTTTTCCACTTCGTTATCAGTAAATGAGATAATTAGTAAGTATAAAGAGAGCGGCTGCCTTCATCAGGCAGCCGCTCTTTAATTTTATATAAATCGTTCTAATTGTAAACCATATGCTTTTCTTTCTGGCGCTTCACCTGGTTTACCAGAGAACTGAATGCCAGGTCAAAAGACTCTTCAAAGGTCTTGCTTTGGTGCTTTACAAAGTAAGAATGTCTCGGCACATGGATCTTGATTTCCGCCACTTTATCACGTACCTGCTGCGACATGTTGTCTAACTTCAAATACACTTCTGCTCCGATGATCTTATCATGGAATGTCTTCAGTTTTTCAATTTTAGCATTTACATGTTCCAGTAATTTGCTGTCTGCCTCAAAATGCACTGTCTGAATTCTAACATTCATAATCGTTACTTTTTATGGTTAAGAATATCACCCTCTCGGATGATTTTGTTTATGTATCTCTTTAAGCTTGTCTATATTGTTATGGGTATATACTTGTGTTGCAGCAAGGCTGCTATGTCCTAAAAGGTCTTTTATGGCCTGTATATTAGCTCCGTTATTCAATAAATGCGTAGCAAAAGTGTGCCGTAACACGTGGGGGCTCTTCTTTTTTAACGTTGTAGATTGTCCGAGGTATGTTTTCACGGTCCGGTATATATACATAGCATATAACGGACTCCCATTTTCAGAAACCAGTAAATTCGGGTGCTGATTGATCCCTAACTTCTTTTTCTCAGCGATATACTCTCTTAAGGTGTCGAGCAAGGCTCCACTTACTGGCACCAACCTTTCTTTATTTCCTTTACCTAATACCCGGATCTGCCCCAGGCTCCATTCTACGTCACTCTGCTTCATCTGTTGCAGTTCATTTCGGCGAATGCCGGTAGCATATAACAACTCGCAGATGAGCCTTTCAGTGAACCCTTTAAATCCTTCCTGATACTGTAACTCTTCCAGTAAATGGTGTGTTTCATCTTCCTTAAGATAGATAGGGAGCCTTTCCGGAAGTTTTTGAGCGTGCAGCTGTCTAACAGGGTTTTTTTCTGCGAAACCTAGTTTACGCAGAAATCTGTAGTATGCATTTAAAGAAGAAAGTTTTCTGTTTATTGTCCGGGCTGACTGCTTAGCCTCTTTCATATTTGCCAGCCATGTGCGGATGTGAAAATGACTGATAGAACTTATTTCAGGGGATGAAAACTCTTTAGATAGAAAATCCCGGAATTGCTCAAGGTCTGCTTGGTACGCAGTAAGTGTATGAGTTGAGTATCTTTTCTCAAACCTCAGGTATTGGATAAAATCTGTTAGCCTTTCGTCGAACATAGTAAAACCCGCTATTGTAAATTTACGCATTTACAATAGCGGGTACAAATATATTTTTATGAAGTGCTTAGGTAATACGTTACTAATTTGTTAAAATTAGCTATCCAGCTCACCATTAGCCATTTGCTGCTTATAAACTGCCTTCAGAATTTCTGTACGGCGGCGTATAGATGGCTTGGTAAAAGACTGACGGTCACGTAATTGGTTCAATACACGTGATTTTTCGTACTTCTTTTTATACTTTTTAAGCGCTTTGTCGATGTTTTCGCAATCTTTAGAAT
>CAYZKL010000089.1:15074-15453 GCA_964478855.1 uncultured Flavipsychrobacter sp. | reverse complement strand
GGTTTATGACCAATACCTGAAAATGGAGGCCCAGCATGATGGCATACGCAGCTACGGCCACGTATCTACCAGTGCTCGCCTGCTGGAACAAAAAAGAATGAAGGGGTGGGACGGCCCTATCCACGTACCCTGATATCACCCCCTGAACTCGCCCCATACACTACGCAGCGTATCGGCTATCTCGCCCAGGGTACACATATGCTCCACGGCATCAATAACGAAGGGCATGAGGTTCTCAGTGGTACCGGATTTTTGTTTTATGGTATCCAGGCATGCTTGAGCGGCTGCATTGTCCCTGTTAGCACGCAGTTTATTCAGCTTGTCGGTTTGCACCTGGCGTATAGAGTCATCGTTCTTCATTACAGGCGGCGCTGCCCCG
>CAYZKL010000089.1:671-15064 GCA_964478855.1 uncultured Flavipsychrobacter sp. | reverse complement strand
TGATGTGAATTTGTTCACACACACTATTATTTTGCTGTTATCCTCTATCGCCTTATTGTATGCATAGGCCGACCGTGCTATCTCGTCCTGCATAAAGTGCTGTTCTATTGCTTTTACGGCACCACCCATAGCATCTATTTTCTCTATCAGCTTCCATGCGGCAGCTTCCACTTCATTGGTCAGTTGTTCCACGTAATAAGACCCCGCTAACGGATCTACCGTATCAGTAGCGCCACTTTCAAATGCCAGTATCTGCTGTGTACGTAGAGCTATTGATGCAGCCTCTTCAGTAGGCAGCGATAGTGCCTCGTCATAACCATTGGTATGCAGCGACTGCGTACCACCAAGTACTGCAGATAACCCCTGTAATGCCACGCGTACTATATTGTTCTTTGGTTGCTGCGCTGTTAGCGTACTACCTCCCGTCTGGGTATGAAAACGCAGCATCTGTGCACGTGGATCGGTAGCGCCCAGCTCTTTGGTAATGTTGGCCCACATACGCCTTGCCGCCCTGAACTTAGCCACTTCTTCAAACAGGTTGTTATGTGCATTGAAGAAAAAAGAAAGCCTTTGGGCAAATACATTGATATCCAGCCCCTTGGTAATAGCAGCCTGCAAATACGCCTTACCGTTCGCCAGCGTAAAGGCCAGCTCCTGCACCGCATCTGCTCCTGCCTCCCTAATATGGTAGCCGGAAATGGAAATACTGTTCCATTTAGGCACTTCCTTGCTGCAATATTCGAATATGTCCGTAATAAGGCGCATAGAAGGAGCTGGTGGATAAATATAGGTGCCCCTTGCCGCATATTCCTTCAGTATATCATTCTGTATCGTACCCGATATCTTCTTTATATCCGCACCCTGTTTTTTAGCCAGGGCGATATAAAACGCCAGCAATATAAAACCTGTTGCGTTGATGGTCATTGATGTGGTAATATCGCTCAGCTTGATATCCTTGAAGAGTATCTCCATATCCTCCAGGGAATCAATAGCTACACCAACTTTCCCTACTTCACCTTCAGACATCGGACTATCTGAGTCATACCCTATCTGCGTAGGCAGGTCGAATGCAACAGAAAGTCCGTTCACGCCCTGGCTCAGCAGGAAGTGGTAACGCTTGTTAGACTCCTCGGCAGTACTGAAGCCCGCATATTGCCTCATGGTCCATAAGCGGTCACGATACATGGCAGCATGCACACCTCGGGTAAACGGGAACTGCCCCGGCAGTTCATCCATTTTCACGGGCTGGCAATACAGTTCATTGATAACTATTCCTGAATCGGTCTTTATTGTTTTCTTATCCAATCTGTGTAGAATAAAGTAGTGAGCAGAAGAAGTAAAGGTAGCTTAGGCAATTACATAGAACCATACGACAGCACCTTGCGTGCTTCGTCGTTAATGATGTGCAGTGCAACGTCGGTTGGCGACTCGCCATTATCTTTCATCACAAAATCCAGTATGCGCGCATGCAATTCTTTGCCCGGCGCATCAGGGTCAAGCATCTTGCCAACATGGTGCACCATATTCAGTTCCTGTTCCTTCACATTTTTAACAGTTTCCCATACATTTTTAGAAACGTATATCTGCTGCGAAAGATTATGCTCAAACTCGCTGCGTATGGTTATAGACATGGTCAGCTGCAGGTCTCTCACCGTCATAGACGAATCATAAACACGAGGTATCAGCTGGCGCGGATTGATACGCTCAATGAACAGTGCTAGACGCTCATATGCCTGCAGCCGAAGACGTAAAGTAACATCCTGTGAATCCTGGAACAATGCGAGTTGTTTACGCTGCGTTTGGGTTACCAGGAATTTTTTAACGATCAGGTAACTTGATGCCATAACTACCATTGACGGCAATGTGTATTTGGCAATTTCCAGTATTGTGCTCAGTGCATCCATAGCTACAAAAATAAAGTCTTTTTCATAGTGTGTGTGGCATAATTTTTAAGAGTGTAATAGAAAACAACTATTTATGGAAAGGAACGAAGCAAGCAACGACATACTTAATGATCTCGTAAATATCAACAATGACCGTATTACCGGTTACCAGCGAGCTATAAATGAATCAAAGGACCTTGACATTGACCTTAAGGCAATATTTGAACAAATGATACAGCAAAGCACACAGTATAAAAATGAATTAACTGAGCTTATAGAAAAGAATGAAGGTGTCGTAGAAGACGATACCACATCTGCGGGGAAAATATACCACGCATGGATGGATATTAAAGCTACTATAACAGATAGCAGCCGTCATTCTATCCTGGAATCATGTGAGTTTGGCGAGGATGCCGCACAGAGAGCATACGATGCTGCCTTAGCTGCCGATTCGGCACTGGAGCCCGCCGCAAGAATACTGCTGGAAAATGAACAGGCTGCATTGAAAAAATCGCATGACCTGATCAAAAAACAGCGTGACGCACACAAATTGCTGAAGAAATAAGCACCACATTTATTAACAAAAATTAAAAACAACTTTATGATAACCTCAAATAATAATGCTGCGCATAATCCTGCGGTACCGTTCATGAATACGCTTACTGAGCGTGTAAACAAAGCTGTTCAAAAAGGCTATGTTGACAACCTGAAGGTGACCAAGCAGGGTCTCTATTCTACAAATAAAGACAAAACCTATCGCCCGTCCGAAGTACAGATCATTGACTTTAACCGTTTTGAAGGCCAGTCAGATCCTGCCGACAATTCAATTATGTATGTAATTGAAACAGAAGATGGTGTTAAGGGCACACTGATAGATGCTTATGGCCCCTATGCCGATGAAAATGTAGTTAAGTTCATGACAGAGGTAGAAGCGATCAGCAAAAAACACAAGATCTGAAACGATCATTTGTTCTTAAAATAATCTACAGTGATCGCAAGTCCTGTTAGAAAATTCCTGGTAGGCTCGTATTGGAGTAATTGACGTGCTTTTGTAATATCTGCAAGAGAATCACGTATATCTCCCATACGGGCCTCCCTGTATTGTGCAGGGTAGTCGCTACCCAGCAACCTGGCGATCTCGTTATACAGAAAATTGACAGAGAAGTTCTCCCCTACTGCTACATTATAGAATTGCCCGAACGCAGCAGTATTAGTGCTGAGCATACCTCTTACATTCGCCTGCACGGCATTTTCTACAAAAGTGAAGTCACGGGTCTGCAATCCATCACCGTTGATATATACCGGCGTGCGGGTGATGATACCCTTTACAAATAATGGTATTACAGCTGCATACGGTCCCTCAGGGTCCTGCCTCGGGCCGAATACATTAAAGTACCTCAGCCCGATAACGTTCATACCATAGAGCATGCCAAATACCGAAGCATATAGTTCGTTGGTCTTTTTGGTAACAGCATACGGCGATAGCAAATTACCGGTACGCGATTCTACCTTAGGCAAATTTGGCTCATCACCATATACGGATGAGGATGACGCATACACAAATGTTTTTACGCCGGCATCCTTGGCCGCAGTTATCATGTTTACAAAACCACTTACGTTCACCTCGTTCGATGTGATGGGGTCTTTTACAGAACGTGGCACAGAACCCAGTGCCGCCTGGTGCGAAACATGATCGATACCTGCACATGCCTGCCTGCAAATTGCGGCATCCCTTATATCGCCTTCCACAAACTCGTATTGACTGTAGTCTCCAAACATATCTACATTACTCCGCAACCCCGTCGCCAGGTTATCCAGCACACGTACTTTACCGGCACCATTAGTCAGCAGGTAGTCAACAATATGCGAACCGATAAAACCTGCACCACCTGTTACCAGGAATGCTTTGCCAGAAATATCTTCAGAATGAAATACAGCCATAAATTTGTTGCTACGTTTTAAAAATAGTGAAACGATAGTATCATAAAAAAAGACCGCCCGGAATGCGGTACGGTCTTTATTTTATAAGCTCGTTTTGATTAAGCTTCTTTTGCTGTTTTTGGCGCTACTTTTCTTACTGCGCGCGCAAGGCGTGATTTACCAAAGCTTCCTTTAGATATCTTGCCTTTTTTAGTACGTTTATCACCTCTTCCCATAATAAATAAAATGTTTAGGCTACAAAAATAAAAAAAAGCAAGGAACTTTCAATCCTTGCTTTCGTTTCTTTTGAGAAAAAGATTATTTTTTACCAGATGCGATCTTAGTAGAAAATTCTTTACCAGCTTTGAATTTAGGCACTTTGCGTGCTTTGATCTTAATAACTGCTCCGGTCTGAGGGTTACGGCCATTACGTGCAGCGCGCTCAGATACTGAGAAAGTACCGAAACCTACCAGGGTAACGCGATCACCTTTTTTAAGAGCACCTACTACTGCATTGGTAAAAGAATCCAATGCATCGTTAGCCTGCACCTTAGTAACACCTGCGTCTTTCGCGAGTTTGTCAATCAATTCAGCTTTGTTCATACTGTTTGTTTTTGTGAGTGAATTAATATTTTTGAGGATAGGACAAATATACTCACCTTTATTACACTTCCAAACACCTGAAAAATTATTTTTTACGGCTCAAAGCCTTGCCAGTGGCAGCTTTCCACAAGTTATTAACATTTTAACGTGTCGAACCGAAAATATAACACGCCAAAAACCGCTACCACGGCTGATTTGTATATATTGGCAGGAAATTTGCTATGACGTAATGCCCGCTCCAAGCCACTTTACATGATCTTCGTCATATCTCTTCCATGACCGTTCTGAACGCAATGAATTTGCCTCCGAAAAGCGCATTACCCTTGTTCCTCATGCTTTCCGCATGCTTATCTATATAGGTGTTGTAAGAGGCTATATCGTTGCAGAAATACTGTGCTGCATAAGTCAGCCCGTCGCTCTCGTCCTGGTCCAGCAATTTGCATAGCCGGCAGCTTGTAAACAGGCCGGTGGACATAACATCAGCAAGATGCTCGGTTTTCATCCATTTCACCCATGCGGCTGCCGTATCGTGCTCTACTTTTATGGTTACATTGTAAATGATCATCGAAAAAAGGTTTTATTTGATAATATAAGGGATCACCACTTCTTTTCTATGCTTTCCAGTATGGCCACATAGCTTACATAGCGGTCTTCTGCTATTCTGCCGTCTATAACAGCCTGTTTTATCGCGCATCCGGGCTCATTGATGTGCAGGCAGTTGTTGAACTTGCAATCGTTAAGTAATGGCCGCATTTCAGGAAAATACTGCGAAAGCTCTTCACGCTCAAAGTCTATCAGCCCGAATTCCTTTACTCCCGGGGTATCTATGATCCTTCCGCCATTTGGCAGATCGAACATCTCGGCAAATGTGGTAGTATGCTGCCCTTTACCGCTCCAGCCGGACACTTCTTTGGTACGCAGGTCTATATCAGGGATAAAATGATTGATCAATGTACTCTTTCCTACACCTGAGTGGCCGCTGAATAGCGTCGTCCTGTTCTGAATACGTTCCTCCAGTGCTTTTAGCGTTTCAGGCTGCCTTGCTACTACCGGGTACACCTCATAGCCAGCCAGCTTATATATTTCCAGCCAGTGCTGCAATATCTCATCCTGCTTTTGTTTCAGCAGGTCGGTTTTATTGATGACGATGATAGCCGGGATGTGGTATGCCTCTGCAGTGATGAGGAACCTGTCTATAAAGCCGGTAGAAGTGCGTGGCTCTACTATGGAGGTTACCAGCAGTGCCAGGTCTATATTCGATGCTATTATGTGTTTCTGGTGCTTATTGTGCGGTGATACGCGCACCATGTAGTTATTCCGGTCAGCTATGCTTGTTATCAAAGCAGTGTGCACGGCTTCATCTTCTATATCGTAAAGTACGATATCGCCTACTGCTACCGGGTTGGTAGATGAGATATCTTCGTCGATCTTCATCTTGCCCTTTATCCGCGCATTCCAGTATATGCCATCAGCACCCAGCACTGAGTACCAGCTACCTGTTGACTTATATACTACGCCCTGCATAATGCAAAATAAATAACTGCGCCCATATCACTTGCGTATCAGGGTCATTTAAGGATCGTGACGTTATTGTAACCAAACAGGCGCATCAGCGAATCCTGCACATGCAGGGTATCCGTAGGCTTGCAGGCTACAGTAGTTACGATAAAGAATGTAGTGGAATCTCTTTGTATCAGGTCCACAAAATTACCGTTCACCTTCAGGTTGCGCAGGCGCTTTTCTGCCCTGTCGCGGCTAGGATATGCTCCTATCACCATCTGGTATGGTTGTATGCGCAATGAATCTTCGGCAGGCATAGCAGTAAGTGTGCTGTCTGCAAAATGAGTGGCTGTGTCCTGCACCACCGGTGGTGGCACTGCTACCATAGTATCCTGCGGAGGTGGAGCAGGACTGTTGCTCTTTCCCTGTGTGTAGTACCATACGCCATAGATACCGCCGCCTATTATCAGCAGCAGGATGACCACAAGTATCACCATGCTCCAATTAATGGAATCAGCCTTTGATGGAGGCGGATAAGATGGTTTATGTGCCGGCTTTGAATTTTGTTCTTCCAGTTGTTTGCTGTTGCGGATCGTAGGTATACCTGCGGGTGTATGGCGGAAGTTATCGTCTGTGATAAATTTCACCTTACCATTCTGCTCCACAAATTTGCCAAGATTAGGGATAGCTACTTCTTTGCCCTCTCCCATATCCTTACGCGCCTGTATGCTATAATCCCTGAGCGCGTTTGCGGCCTTGGATATGCTTATCTGTTCATTGGTAGCTATGAAGTTGGCCAGGTTGTCATCAATAGATCCACCCGGTGTCACCACTATCTCATACGATGGGGATTGCAATGTTTTGTCATCATAGGTGGCAGGGCGTTTTTTCAACTCCATATTGCCTAACCCGTGTATGTAACAAAAGTTATTCTTCAATAAAAACAACCCTATGTATTTAGCTATATCCATTACCGTATTTTACTCCTTTAAATGTACTTTGTTATTTTAAAATTTCAATCTCAAACCACCATAAATATTGATCCCGTACGACTGGTACCCATACCAGCGCTGGTATTTCTGGTTCAGTATATTATCTACCTGCACAAATGCTGATAACCTCTTTATGAACCTGTATTCAGCATTACAGCCTATATCCGTGTTCATTTTCAGTGTCACGGTATTGCCTGCCAGGTCCCTTGCCTGCATACCGCCCAGCAATGCAAGGTACGCAGTTACGGTTAATTTAGGGGTAGGATTAATGGCGAAATCTCCTTTTATCTTCATGGTGGGCTGATGCCATACTTTTTGGGTACTTCCTGAAAAACTAAAGATATCTGCGCTCAGCCCTGCCGACCATTCATTGGCCATAGCATATCTTGCCGCTATATGAAAAGATACTGCATTGACATCCAGGTAATGCACATATAGCCTCTTTTGGTCACCGGTATCATTCAGAAAGGTGGGCAGGTCATTATAACTCCACATGCTTACCCTGCCCGAAAAAGAAAGGTGGTCGCCGGTACTACCCTGCACGTTCACAAATGCCTCACGCCTCCGGGTCTGCAATACCCAGTAACTACTGGTCATATATGGGTTTTCCATGGTCATTTGCTCATAAGTATTCTGGCGCAATGTAGATTGCCAGCCCGCGCTTACTATGAACCTATCTCCCGGCAACCTATATCCCGCCATTACATCAGGCAGAAAATACCCTGTACTACCCTTCCCTAACGCCAGCCCAAGCAATAAGTGCCCGCTGATGCGGCCCTTATGGTATTTCATACCGGGCAGCACTTCTATGAAGTTGTTATTGGTACTGTATGTATCGCTCTTATAATTGGTAAATGCACCACTTAGTGCCACATATGCATCCAGCGATGAGTCGATGTTGTAGGTAACAGGCGCATTGAGGCCCAGGGTTATTTCAGACGTATTGAATCGTGCATTGTAAGAAGTGAGATTAATAGCAGGGTGATAATACATATGATCATCACTATCCAGTTTATTCTGCATATCCACCGATGCCCTGATGGCCGTATATGCCTGCTTCACATCATCACTTACAAAATCGTATAGGCTGTGGTTGTAGCCGTAATAATAATACTGGTTCCTTTCGCCCGATAGTCCAGCATGCCAGTCGTTATACTCCCTGTGCAGCACGGCATCTGCCTCAAGCCCGCTCTGCGATGATTGCTGGTACTTTATCGCACCTTTTTGCGACAAATGATGCAGGTGTATTGCACTTTCGTAGTTCTCACCTTTTATTCCACCTATACCTGCATCCAGAAACAGGGTAGAAAGATTACCGCCACCTGCTTTCACATAATTAGCAAATGGCAGTGGTGTTACATCCTTACCGAGTGCCAGCGGGCGCAGCGGCAGGGAACTATAAGTATAGTACAAGGTCTGCTGGGGTACATCATAGCTCATGGCAGCATGAGAGGTATCTGCCGGTGGCAGGCCCGGCATCCATTCCGGCTTCGGCGCCTGTTTTACCTGCGGCTTGTACTTTTGCAATACCTCTATGGTATTACCGCCTTTCAATAGCGTATCATGGGCAGGTTTAGTACCCTGTCCATTGGCAGTATATGCCGCGGCAAACAAAATGAAAAAGAATATCTTTTTTACACGCATGCACATTTGTTTATTCTTCCGATAATTTGCTTTGTTTTTTCTCCAGCGCTTTCACATCTTCCAGTTTCTTCACAGCTTCCTGTTTCAGTTCGGTGATCTTGGTATGCTTCACTATACTTTCCAGCGTGGCTTTAGCATTAAAGTAATCTTTGCCCCTCGCCAATATGTCTGCAAGCAGTATGTACGATTTCACTACCCAGAAATCATAACCCGATGCTATTTTAATGGTCTCATTCGCGGCCTTCTCGGCTTCTTTCAGTTTATCCTGTTTCAGCAGCAACTCTGCTATCCTGTACTTAGACTCTACTGCTATCTCGCCGTTCTTATTACTGCTTAGTTGTTTGTATAGTTTTATTGCTTCATCTGCATTATCTGCTTCCTGCATCGCCCTTGCTTTGTAGAAAGTGGCATCATTGATCTTCTCTGCCGATATGCCCGGCATTTCCATCAGCGAATCTGCATACAGTCCGGCTTCTGCTATCTTGCCCGAATTATAACCGCTCAGCATCAGGCCCGCATAGGCTACTTCCTTTGTTTGCGGCGATGTAGCGCTGGAAAGTAACTGCATATAATAACCATACGCATCTGCATAGTTCTTTTGACTGTATGCTACTACTGCCGCATGGCGTGCACTGTTCTCAAAGAAATCATTCCACTCACCTTCCAGTACCACATTGTAGTCCAGCAGTGCTTCTTTATATTTTTTTAGCTGAAAATTGCTTTCCGCTTTATAGTAATGCGCTTTAATAGCAAAAATACCGTTGGGGTATTGTTGCAGGTAGTTGGTAAAGCCAACCCGTGCGTCTTCCCATTTGTCATTAGAGAACTGTGCCTCTGCAGCGGCATAGTATGTAGAATCTATAGAACTGCTGTCTGCAGATGGCAGGTTATTATCCCTCAGCATCTGGGTATATGATGCCGGCTGGTTAGACTGTATATACAGGTTCTTAAGTGCATCAAGTGCAGCCATCCTGTCTTCTGATGCCGGGTAGTCTATGGCTACATGCTTGTATGCTTCTATTGCCTGTGATGTCTGGTTGAGCTGCTGATGTATGAACCCTGTCTTCATCCATGCCTTCGGCGCAAAACTCTTGTCTTTACCTTCATCTATAAGTTCACGCAGGTAAGGGAGTGCTTCTGTGTATTTATCAGCATCTATTAGTGTTACCGCCAGTTCATACCGTGCGTGGTTCACATATGCCGATGGTGGTGTACTTCTCACAATACTGTTAAGCAATGTTATCTTCTCTGCCGTCTTACCCTGCAGTCCCAGCAATATACTCTTCTGGTAGCGGGCATAGTCAGCATTTACCGGGTCGCGGTTAATGATCTTGTCATATAGTAAGGTAGCAAACGCATAGTTGCGCTGCATGAACACCGCATCTGCTTCCAGCACTGCCGCTATTGTTTCAGAATGCGGGTCTTTGCTGTTCAGTTGCTGCGCCTGGCTGAAGTAGTTCTGTGCATCACTGAATTGCTCCTGCTCCATAGCCGCATATCCCATCGTCAGGTAGGCATGCTGTGATGTAGCCTGGGGACTCGTGCGCTCCAGTTGTGTTTTATTTACCTTCTTATTGATGAACTCTTTCGAATAAGTGATCGCATCTGCATACTGGTGCTGCTGATAGGCTATTTCACCTTTCCAGAAGTGTGCTGCAGCTTCGTACTCTGCATTTACCGGGTATTTCAGCGACAGCAGCAAAAATCCATAAGCACTTTTCAGGTCACCATCACGATATTGCAATACTGCCTGGCCAAAGTTAGCTTTCTGGTATATCTGCCTGAAATGTTCATCCTTGGTTTTCACTTCATCCAGGTGTTTCAGTGCCTCGGTATAGTTATTGGTCTTTATCAGCAGGTCCGATATGATGGTATTGGCCTCATCTTTATAATGCGTCCTCGGGAAGGTCTTGACCAATGTGTTCAACTGTCTCAATGCGTCGTCATTGTAGCCCATTTCATAGCTGATCTTGGCATACAGTATCATAGACGCTTCCTGCTGGCCTTCGTTATAGGTCATATCAGCACATATACCAAAGGCGTTCCTCGCACTCTTCTTATCATATGTCTTCAGGTAGCAGTCACCAAGCAGGTACATCGATGTTTGCCCAAGAGAATCCCTCGTACTGCTCAGCAGTTTGAATTTTTCAGTCGCAGCACTCCACTCTCCTACCCTGTAATCGCAATAGGCTATTTCATATAGTTCCTGCTTCCTTATCTTCTGTGCATGTTTGTAATAGTAGTCAAAGTATGGGCGGGCTTCTTTATACTTCTGCTCCTCAAACAGGCATTGCGCCGCAAGCAGGTGCAGTTCATTATCATAGAATGATTTTTCCTTGCTCTTTATTTGCGCTTCAGCCTCATTCAATGCCTTAGTTCTGTCGCCCATGAAGTAGTATATCTCTGCGATATAATATGGCACAACAGCTTTGTATTCTTTCAGGTCCCTTATTCGGCTGAAGCATTTCAGTGCTTCCTTGTATTTATTCTCGTTATACGCCAGCAGGCCATAGTAGTAGTTACCCGCCGAATAATATTTACCTTCTTTTAATTCCTTTATTGCAAACAGCAACGGCTCTGCCTTACCAAACTGCTTGTCATTGAAATAACAATAGGCCAGTTCAAACTTTGCGTCTGCTATTTCCTCATTATTCAGGTTGGTGATACCGGCCTGCTCATACATAGGTATGGCATTAGGCATGTTGTCCTGTTTAAAGTAGTACTGGCCCAGTGTAAATGCTATGCGTTGGTTATAGGCAGGGTTAGCCAATTCTTTCATTATCCTTATGGCATCATCATCGCAACCCGGCATTTCTGCCTTTATTGCAGCTATCGCAAAATAGTATTTGGCTTTATCAACATCTGCCTGCCGTTCGGGTGCTATCTTTTCACCGGCAGCCTCCAGGTATTGCTTTGCAGACTGAGCAGCAACCGCATAATGCGACTGCTGGTATTGCTCCTGCATTAGTATCAGGTCCCTGTTCCGCGGCATATCAGGTACCAATACCTGGGCATACCCCCTGCCACCCATAACCATAGTGGCTGTAATTGCGATGAATAGTATGTGGCGTTTCCTTGTTTGCAGCATCATTAAGCGCTATACAATTAAAAGTTCCAGGTTAGGTTTATACTTGGGAAAAGTGGCAACTGGTAGATCTTTGAATTGGTGATACGGTCAACATAAAAAATGTTCTGGCGGTTATATACATTCGTCAATGCAAATGTTGCATCTATGCTTGATTTTTTACTGAGCGCAAATTTCTTACGCACAGAAATATCCATACGATGATACCATGACAAACGACCTCCATTGATCTGATCTGCATACTTGATGCCAATTATTCCATTTGTATTCAGATAGTTGTTACCAAGGCTACTTGCGATACCGTTATTATTCTCATAGAAACCCTGTGTCTGTGTAAACGGGAATGGGGAGTGTATATTGTACCTGGAAGAAAATTCCCAGTCTTTCTTTTCTCCGGCAGTATACGATGCTACTGCATTCGCATTGAACCTGGTATCAAAAGGAGTAGGATAGGTCTGTTTTAATCCCCTTGAATCCACACTTGTATATTTCACGCTCTGGTAGCCCATTGCGCACCACAGGTACACCCTTTTCTGACTGTACTTAGCAGACAGATCCACACCATTGGCAAGGCCCGATGCAGCAGTAAAATCAGGGTCTGTAGAATATAGTTTGTTCCTGTTCAGTTCATTCACCTGGCCAAAGTATTTCACCCATGGCTCCAGGTTAAACTCTACTTTTTGTACATCTACCTCTACGCCGGCTACCAGGTGGTATGCGGTCTGCAGGTTCGACTTTACATATTCTCCGTTTGCATTTTGTATACGCTGATCCGGGCTCAGCAAAAATCCTGTGAACAGGTTAACGATATCCTGGTCAGATTTTGTGCCTATGATATTCTGCGCATAAACACCCGCTGATGATTTGAAACGGATGTTCTCAGTGATGTTGTACTTGATACCTAACCTCGGCTGAGGTGATAACTTATTCAACTCAGAATAATACTGCACACGGAAGCTTGGCTCAAATATGAAGCGGCTGCTGAAGTTTTGCCTGTACAGGAAATAAAGTCCTGCAAGTGTACTCTGGCGTTCCAATGTAGTGGCTAATCCCGGAGCTATATTATAACTCAGCGAAGTATGTGTTCCGCTCACCTCCACACCATACTTCAACTGGCTGTAGTTTTGCAGGAAGTAAGTGAAGTTGATCGCACCCTCAAAACCATTGATCTGGCTGGTGCTCTTTGATGCCTGTGTTGGCAGGTTTACTTGTCCCAGTCCTATGTTGTAATCGGAATAAGCAAACTTACCATCTATCAGCGCAGATGTACTGCCGGGAGATACTACGAACGTAGCTCCACCACCCTGTGCTTTCCAGTGATAATCCAGTATCGGCACACCGGCACTATCCATTTTCGACTGGTCATCAAAACTGAAACCAAATACATTCAGCTTACTACCATTATCACCACTTACAGTTATCTTACCATATACATCGGTAAAACGGTAGGGCAATCCGCTTTTGAACGGCTCACCAAGGCCACCATAAATACTTTTCGATGTCTGGTCCAGGTAACTGGTTTTACCCTTAACAAGGAAAGTAACACCTGCACCCTCATGCTTTTTATAATTCACCAACGGGCCTTCCAGCAGTGCACGTGTCATGATAGGCGATGTGGAAAAAACACCAGCTATGTTATTCTTATTACCATCCTTGGTATGCACATCTACTATTGCAGATGTACGGTTGCCATACTGCGCGCCAAAGCCTGCGGTATATACATCCACGTTCCTTATTGCTTCAGTTTCAAAAACAGAGAACAAACCTATTGAGTGGAACGGGTTATAGATGGTGATACCATCAAGATAGATACCAGTTTGTGCAGGCGAACCACCACGAATATATAACTGTCCGCCCTGGTCTCCTGTAAATACCACACCCGGTATTACCTGCAGGTATTGCGCCAGGTCAGGCTCACCACCCGCACTTGGCAACATTTTCAGCTCTCTCGGCGATATATTGGTAACACCTGTATTGATGTGCGTGATCTTCTCAGTCTTTCTGCCCGACACCTCTACTCCTTTCAACTCTACCTCCTGCTGTGTCAGCGTAAATTTTTTAGTTACTATAGCCTCCGGAAGCAGGTTTACGGTTACTGTTACCGTATCATACCCGATAGCTGATGCAAGCAGTGTATAGCTGCCCGATGGTAATGACAAAGAAAAGTATCCGTTCACATCAGTCTGCACACCGGTCTTTGCATTTGTAACTATAATGCTGGTATAGATCAGCGGCTCACCTGTCCTCTTATCATACACAAATCCTTTTATGGTACCATTCTGACTCTGTGCGAGGGCTACACAGGAAAACAAAAACATGAAAGCAGCCGTAAGGCTTATGCTTTTCCGCATATAAATAATTTTAAACAACCTAATGTTAATAATAAAAAAGTGCGACAAAGATAGGGATATCGGTATTGTGGAAACACATAATTTTTACGCCGGAACTTATTTTACATATCATTTATTTCATTTTGAAATATTACTTTTTACCGGAACAGCGCACAGATAATGCAAAACATAATTTCCATATGTGACAATTAAACACTTTAGTTTAATTTGGCAGTATGAAAATCTTCACTGCCGCACAGATCCGGGCATGCGATGCCTATACTATTAAGGCTTCTGCTATAGAGTCTGAGGAACTAATGGAAAGGGCCGCTGTAAAGTGTGTGGCATGGATCAAGGAAAAGTTCTCTAAAGATGCATTGTTCGTAGTCCTCTGCGGTACAGGCAATAACGGTGGCGACGGCTTGGCTATCACCCG
>CAYZKL010000089.1:0-661 GCA_964478855.1 uncultured Flavipsychrobacter sp. | reverse complement strand
AAAAGCATTCCTGCTCAATTTCAGTACAGAGTTGTCCACCGATTGTATGACCAACCTGCGCCGGTTGCAGACCATGGACAAAGATCTGGTAAGTGTGGTACAACCCGACACCTTCATTACAGATATCAGGCCGAACATCATCATACTCGATGCAATACTCGGATCAGGCCTGAGCCGCCCTGTACAAGGCTGGCTGGCAGCTTTTATCGACCATATAGACCAGTTACCAAACAGGAAGATAGCTATAGACATTCCCAGTGGGCTCCCGGCCGATGTATTACCTGATAAAGACACTTCAGTACTAAATGTTACCGATACACTCACTTTCCAGTTTTACAAACGCACCTTCCTGCATCCAGAATCCGCACGTTTTGCCGGCGAGATCCATTTGCTGGATATAGGGCTGGACAAGACATTCA
The DNA here is from genome assembly GCA_964478855.1 of uncultured Flavipsychrobacter sp. GTDB lineage: Bacteria > Bacteroidota > Bacteroidia > Chitinophagales > Chitinophagaceae > Nemorincola. The sequence goes on along the minus strand of CAYZKL010000089.1, from coordinate 242 downwards.
TCAACGCCACCCACACCCAATACAGTACTATAGAGCAGGATGATGCCATTGCCCTCTATCATCCGCGCGATCGCTTCGGCCATAAAGGTTCATTTGGAAATGTATTGATAGCAGCCGGCAGTTACGGAAAGATGGGGGCTGCTGTGCTCAGCGCAAAAGCTGCATTACGCTCAGGAGCAGGCCTGGTTACTGCATTGATTCCCGCATGCGGTTATGGTATCATGCAAACTGCGGTACCTGAG
>CAYZKL010000088.1:3235-15838 GCA_964478855.1 uncultured Flavipsychrobacter sp. | reverse complement strand
TTTGTAGGGCAACTTCTGCCGTAATAAGAGGCATACCTTACGGCAGTAAGACCGGGGCCGAAAACGATAAAGTAGAAGTCACGACCATCAGTTGTCGGCTGCGCGGCATCACTGGTAATTTCCATGCCATTACATTCGCCGGAGGCGATTCCCGGTAGACCCAGATTTCCACCCCAGCCGGAGATATAAACATTGTCACAAGTATCGACAAGGAAAGCTACGGGGGATATGTTGGTAAAAGCAGGATTACCTGATCCATATACAGTAGAAAGCAGATTTGTAGTAAGGTTATTGTCCATCTTCATGATGAACTGGCTGGAATTAGGATTGGAGTGAACACCCGCAGTAACCGGGTAAGCACCACCTACAGATTGTCCCATAACATATACTTCATCAGATCCACTAACCTGTATGCCATATACCTGGTCATAATTTGATGTGCCAATGTAAGTACCGCGTTGCAGGTTGTAAGGAAGACTGTTCCTGAATTTCAGTACAAAGCCATCTATACCACCCTGGTAGGTAGTATGCAAAGTGCCGGGAGTTGTGTGGAAATTGGTACTCTTGGTACCACCCGCTACGTAAACTGAATTCTGTGAAGTATCGAAAGCCAGCACGTAGCCGGCATCAGAGCCATTGCCACCTATATAAGTGCTCCACGCAAGGGTAGAGAGTGTACTGTTGAACTTAAAAATAACACCATCCTGCATACCGGAGAGCGTAGTAGAAATAGCAGTAGAGGTAGTTGGGAAGTTAGTAGATTCTGTACAGCCGGCTACATAAATGTTGCCAACCTTATCCATCAGTATCTCACTACGGGCATCATCACCGTAGTTATATTTTAGTTCGCCATAACCATACTCGGTAGAATCATAGTTAACACCGTCATTGCCTGTTCCTCCGATGTAAGTGGAGCCGATCAGCGCAGAACCTGCAGCATTAAATTTTGTTACGATTATATCCCAGCCACCGTTGAGCGAAGACTGGAAAGCTCCACCTGTAACGGGGTAGTTAATAGAGCGGGTTCTGCCCGCGATAGCCAGGTTTCCGGCAGCATCAACCACCATACTATGTGCGTGATCGTTACCAATACCACCAAGGTAAGTAGCGTATATCCTGTTGACAAGCGTAGGGTCGTATTTGATGATAGAAATGTCTGCGGCATATGCCCAAAGCTGTCCTGTGGAAGGATCTACATAAGTATTGCCACCGCCGAAAGTAACCTGGAATGCACCGGGACTAACAGGGAAGCTGGTACCTGCGAAAGCGAAATTGTTCACAAGCCCTCCCGCATAAAAATTGCCTGCATTGTCATAAGTAGCAGTAAAGCCCCAGTTGTCGGCAGTAGATCCTGTGAGGGTACAGAAAACAACAACAGGATCTATGACGAGTGAGTGTGCATGATCGTAACCATCAGGGAAACTGAAAGAAAGTATGTTATCCTTCAGGCGATATTCGCAAGCAACCTCTACGCGTTCATCATTGATATACTGGTAAGCAACAGGCCTCATCTCAGTTATCTGACCAATCGATGTGCTGATGATTAAGCTATGATTTTTGATCTTTAAGCCATCCTGGCCCTGGAACTTTAACTTAACCTGTGACGCATCAGCATTGGGTTGCACCATGAATTCATACTCGATGTTTCCTTTAGACGAAGTAATGTGCATATCCACACCATTGTACAGATGCTTATAGTTTATAGCGCGGTATGGATGTATCTCTGATTTCCATTTTGAAGGGTCGTTGCCAAGAAAATAATTGTAATACATTTTTTGCGGGCGTTCTCCCTGTATGTCTGGAATCTGTGCACCTTCAAAAGTTACTTTGTAGCAATGGAATTTTAGAATAGGTTTTTCTGTGGTTTGTCCATGATGATAATAGTCCATTTTAAAACTATTATCAGGATCGCCTAATACGTACCGGAAGCCATCCTGTTCGAGCAAGACATCTCCCCCGTAGGTAGCAGCCTTGTACTTGAACCAGCTGCCCCATTGTCCCTGGTTCTCAATAAACTCAACCGGCCCCTGAGCATGTGAAGATTTGGCAAATAAGGCTAATAAGCAATATAGTAGTATATAGCGCGGTCTCATTATAAATATTTAATATTATGATAGTAAATTTAAGCTTTTCTGTATAAAAAGACAGGAAAAATATAAAAAAGGTTAGAAAATTGTAAAATATTCGAATATGAAGGGGTGACAAAGCCACACAGGGGAGGGGAGCCCCTGAAAAAGGATAGCAGAAAATGGTTTTAGTTCACCATTTTGTCGGCGCAGCAGCTGCTGGCAAAAGCATCAGGTTTGGCTTTAAAGGCATAACCCATACCGAGTATATAACCCATAGCCTCGCGAAGCGCTTCATTACTTTTAAACTGCGGGTTGGTATTAATATCGGCATGGACCTCCATATCGACATCATACTTGTTGAACAGGTCGCAAAGTTCATAAGCGATCTCGATGCTCCTTGCAACTTCTACAAGCATTCGTTCCTTGATGGTGTAGGGTTGTTTTGTTTTCTCATTGCTGATGAACATAAAACCACCATGTTTTTCGCGGAGGAATACGATAACAGTTGCAAAATCTGTTTCTGTGTAGCGCACCTGGGAGTCTGTACCGATGCACACCTTTAGCTTATAACCTGCATTAGTTTCCCGGACAATAGCCTCTTCCACGGCATTTTTTACGGGTACGCGCAACGGTTCTCCGCTGAATCTTCGCCATAACATCTGAGTAAATTTTAGTTATACTAAAGTTACCCATATTTATGTTACAAAAATATTATGGTGATATTATGAGTAAATGAAATGCACAGGATATTAACAAAGTAATTATTCGCCTGCCATCAGTACCTGCCAGGCGAGGTCTATGTTTTTGTTGCCCAGCAATTCTTTAGCATACATATGCAACGCCAACTGTTTGGCAGACTCATCATGTGTATATTCTTTAAGGATAGCAGACAGGCGTTCATCATTGACCAGGGCGCTTACCACAGGGATACTAGTGCAATTGCCAAGGACCCCGAGATCGTTGCCTGTGAGTATACGACTGTTGCGGATATGGGCGGGGAGGGCATCTACACCGACACCCAACTCTATATTAGGTTTATGGACCTCGAATACTGCATTGCCGGCAGCCCGACAGTAATAATCGGCTCCCATTCGTGCTACCAGATCAATTTTATGCGGATCGATCCTGCCGTTCTCATCAAGTACATTATCATCAATGTGCATGCACACAACCTCACAAATAATGAGGTTGCCTGCACCGCCTTCTTTGCCTGTTTCTATTACCTGCAGCAGTTTACATTCCAATTGTACCGGAGACTCCTTTACACGGAACGGCTTAACGAGGTCGGACTTGACAGGGGTAAACCCTGCCTTTACGAATTCATCCGTACCCTTAGGGTACTCGCAACTACTGAGGTTCATCTGCTGCACTATTTCATAGTTTACAACATTGATAACCACTTCTTTTGTTTCGTATACATTTTCCAATGTATGCTTAATGGTATTGTCGCGCACCCTGCGTGCGGGAGAGAATATAACTATCGGAGGTTTACTGCCGAAAACATTGAAAAAACTGAATGGAGAAAGGTTTGCATTGCCGGCACTGTCGATAGTACTGGCAAAACAGATAGGGCGCGGCGCGATGGAGCCAAGCAGGAAAGCATGGAGCTGCGCAGTTTTTATTTCTCCGGGTATTATTCTCATTGAGTGATTATCTTATTTCGAAATTGGCAATATCTATGAACTCCTGAACGCGGGCATCTATATCAGCTGGTGTTAGTTCTTTCATTCTTGTTGGACCGAATTTTTCCACGCAGAAAGAAGCCATTGCAGAACCTATGATAACAGCAGCTTTCATGCTTTCGAAAGAGATATCGTTGATACGTGTGAGGTAACCGATAAAGCCGCCAGCGAATGTATCGCCTGCACCCGTTGGGTCAAACACAGTCTCCAGGGGAAGGCCCGGTGCAGAGAATATCTTATCGCCATAGAACAGGAGTGCACCATGCTCTCCTTTTTTAATGATCACATACTTAGGGCCTAATGCTTGTATCTTTTTAGCCGCTTTTACCATGGAGTATTCGCCGCTTAACTGGCGAGCCTCGCTGTCATTGACCATAAGCAGGTCAACCATCTGTAAGGCAGACTTAAGTTCGTCGAGTGCAATGTCCATCCAGAAGTTCATGGTTTCCATGATCAGCAGTTTAGGACGATTTTTGAGTTGGTTGAGCACGCTTATCTGCACAGCAGGAGCGAGGTTGCCCAGCATAACGTATTGGCTATCCTGGTAACTGTCAGGTATCTTCGGATCGAACTGCGCAAGTACATTAAGGTCAGTAACAAGTGTATCCCGGGTGTTCATATCCAGGTGGTAGCGGCCGCTCCAAAAGAAGCTTTTACCGTCCGGCACTACTTCTACACCTTCAAATGCTACACCTCTTTCTTCAAGCGCCTTGATATCTTCCTTAGGAAAGTCGCCACCGATGATAGATACCTGATTGATAGGTTGTGTAAAGTTGGAAGCTGCCCATGCAGCGTATGTAGCTGAACCACCGATGATGCGGTCAACTTTACCAAATGGAGTTTCGAGAGCGTCAAAGGCCATTGTGCCTACTACCAGTAAAGACATATTTAAGTTAGATTTTGTGCAAATGTAAGGTTACAATCCCATAGATAAAAGTAATGGGTAACGATGATGCCTAATCTTCGTTATATGCCTTATCCAGTTGTACCCTTATTTCACGGAAGCATATAGAGAAATACCAGAATGCAATAATAAAGCCTGCACCAAGGAGTATTATCTCGAACAAAGGCAACTGGTTTAGTCCCTCGCCTGCTATAACCTCAATGAATTTTTCTTTTACATTCCGATTAATATAAAAGAAGGTGGCAAAGTAAAGAATCAATGAAATAAAGAAGGCGGCACGTTCGTTTTTGAGCGTCGTCTCTGTTTTGAAAAACAGGTTGACCAGCAGACTGATTAATTGATAACCACAAATGATCATCAGCATGGCAACATAAGAAATGCCCATATCGCTGCCAAAGTTGAACAGGAAGACTATGAACAGAACACTTTGTAATACCGGGTCTATTATTTTAAATAGTTCAATATTGGTATTCCTTTTTGCATTATTCTTTCTACTTGAGGATCGTCTATGCTTCATTGTGTATGTAGGGTAGTAATAATAATTTCCAAAAATAGAATATTTGCAACAAATGTAATCAGTAGCATATAAATTTACAGGATGAAAGCAATGCTTTTTGCCGCCGGGCTGGGTACCAGGCTCAAACCGTTTACTGATCATTGCCCCAAGGGTCTGGTAGAAGTGAATGGTAAATCATTACTCGAGCATAATGTAAGATACCTGCAGCGTTTTGGCATCTATGAAGTCATTATTAATGTTCATCATTTTGCACAAATGATCAGGGATGCCATATATGAGCATGATGGTTTTGGCAGTGAGATCAACATATCTGATGAAAGCAGTGAATTGCTGGAAACAGGTGGCGGGCTAAAAAAGGCTGCACACTTTTTTGAAGGGGCCGGCGATCTGGTAGTTATGAATGTAGATGTACTGACCAACCTGGACCTTGGTAAAATGATAGAAGCACATAATGGTAATGTAGCCACACTGGCGGTGATGCAGCGCGAGTCAAGCCGCTACCTTTTGTTTGACAAGGAAATGACGCTGTGCGGATGGGAAAACAATAAGACCGGAGAGCAACGTATGTCGAGGGAAGGGGTGAGTGTAACGCCATATGCATTCAGTGGGATACAGGTATTATCGGAAGCGGTGCTGAATGATATGCCATTTGAAGGTAAATTCTCTCTGATAGACCAGTACTTATACCTGGCGAAGAAGCATACGCTGAAAGGGTTTGACCATACCGGTAATATATTTATAGACGTGGGTAAGCCCGGCAGTATAGAGCAGGCTGAATACCTGTTTCAATAATCATTAATGCAAAATAGTCTGCAGTACTGCAAGGGATCTGATATTGCCCATGTGCTGTGTATGTAATTGCAGGAAAGCGATACACCATTCAATAAGGCGTAAACGGGTTTGCGCATTTAATTCTATCTGCTGCAATGCCTCGTAATCATTGACCTGTAATAAGGTGCTTAATGCGCGTGCATCATCATCTGTAGTGTAAGGTAAGGATGCGGGCATCTTTTCCGTAAAGCCACCTTCCTGCAGGTCGAGGTAGGGTGTATGGTTGCTGTAATTACCTTTTAATTCATAGCCTGTTTCCCTGCTGCATAGCAGGATAAAGTACAGCGGGAAATTAGCAACAGCGGTAAGGGGCATTTTATCGAGCGCAATAAAGTATTCGTAAGCAACATCGAATAAGGATGGTATGGGTGCATTGTCGGGAAGTAACCGGAGCATTACCTCGGCAGAAAAAAGCACAATGCTATTCTTGACAACATTCTCCTGGAGATCGCTGTACAAATAGGCAACCTCGAACTCGCGGATACGCTGCATGTTTTTCAAAGGCTGCTTATACACAACAAGTTCCAGCAGGGTACCAGGCTGAAAGTAACCTGCTCGGTTCTTGCCAAGCTTTGAGCTACGCACACCCTGCACCATATAGGTTTGCAAGCCGTGTAACGATGTGAAAATTGTAGTGACCAGGCTCGTATCTCCATACCTGATGGACCGAAGTACAATGCCGGTGGTCTTGTGTAGCATATTTATTTCATGAAAACAAGTTTGCCTGAATAGGTCTCAGTACCTGTGCTGTTAGCTACGAACACAATATAAACACCACTCTGCGGGCGGCGGCCTGTGTAATCATACCCATTCCAGATGGCCTGGCCGCCAAGGGCTTTGGTCTTGTATACCAGTTGTCCGCTCATATCTGTGATGCGCACATCTGCATTTTCAACAAGGCCTTTGATGGCAATAGTGCCCGCAAAACCAGTAGGTACCGGATTAGGAAGTATTGTGACAGACTGATTGGTAGTGCCGCCTTCTGTAGCAGTGCTGTGGAAACTAACTACACCCAACTCAGTACCGAAGTAAACATCGCCGGTGATTTTGTCTACAGATATTTTCCTGATCCTGTTTGACGGGAGCGGGCTATTATCGACAGTAAATCTATAGATGATCTTTTGAGCATCTTCTGACAGCAACCAAACACCATCATTAGTGCCTACCCATTTCCGGTTAGCACCATCAACAGCGATAGCATTTACAGTATTACCTTCAAACAAGTAGCCCGCATATTTATCGTATTGTACAATAGGTACCTGTGCATCGCACGGAGGTGACTGAGTGAAAGGAGCGGTGCAGTTGCCGGCTATTGCGATACCATTATCCGTTCCTATCCATATCTCGTTGTTCTTATCTTTTGCAATGCTTAATACATTATTGCTTGGCAGATTACCGAAGCCGGCACCGCTTGTCAAATGGTACCATGAATCATCATTAGGATCGCTAAGTGTATTAGCTGTATTATAGACAACAACCCCACCTCCGGGATTACTGATGAACCAGACCTGACCATCATCATCAACAACAACTGCTCCGCCTGAGGTAGCTATTGGGACAGAGAATTTGTGCCAGTTACCCTCTGCAGTTTTTACATATAGCTGGTGATTCCCGTAAATAGTAGTTACCCATAAGTTCCTGTCATTATCCAGTGTCACGCCAATGACCTGATGTGCGGTAGGGCCATATGCTATACTTCCGTCTAATATAGAGTTATTCCCCACAAGCTCATAAGAGGCATCTTTTTTTAAGATAAAAAGACCGTTCATATAGGACCCCATATACATGTTGCCATTTATCTCGTCGCGGGTCAATGTAACAAAGTCAAGCAACGTATCGAAAGGGCTGTAAGCATACTCTTTGTAGGCCGTCCATTTATTATCATTGAAATAAGAGACGCCCGCATGAGATTTGGTTGCATAAAATATATCGGTGTGACCACCATGAGCTATATACAATTCCTTATTATGCGCATAAATATCAAATGCGCTTGCGTTTGTAGGTCCTGCCGGAATATACTTCCCGGATTCATTGCCCGTAAACCACCTTTTTAGACCATCATATTTTGATGAGTACCAGATGGTATGGTCAAGCAGTTCGACTGCCTGGAATGTAGGGCTGTAACATTCAAAAGTGTCCGTAATGGTATTAGCCATATTCATGATCCAGATACCACCGGTAGCTTTGCTTTCTACACCAATAAGTAATCGATTGTTGCCGGGACTGAGGTGCTGGATGGTATATGGTGCTGCAAACACCTGTTTAACGGAATCATTAATGAGTGTATAAACTTTATTTTTTGTAGAGAGAAATACGTTGTTATTTACATTTACTATGTTGGTAAATGTATCAACCGTATCGATCATTTGCCATGATTGAAAATTCTGAAGATCAGGACTGCTTTTAGCTGCCCTGTAGAGTGTATTCTGCGTTACAGCGTAAAAATACTCACCTGCTCCGGTAAAGCTTTTCACAGGTAGTGTTTCATTATTCAGTACAAACTGGAAAGTATTGCTGATGATACGTTTGGAGAGGTCTATTGCCAATACGCCGGTGGAAGTGCTGAGGTAGGCAGTGCCATTCTCTGCATATACCTGGTACACTTCTTTAGCACCTGTGAAAGTTTTGATTTTGAGGTCTGGGATGTTATAAAAGGTATTGTCTTTGAACAGGTCTATATTTCCATTTTCGTAAACCAGGACGGCAGTAGAAGTGGTTATGTCATAGGCTATGCATTGCATCCCCATGTCATTCATACCATCGACTTTACTATAGCCTTCTGGTGCCTCTGTACTGCCCGGCTTATAAGTGAAGAAGGATTCGTCTGTTATTGCATAAACGATGTTGCCATCTGTAGCAACACCTTTGCCTGTGCCGTAAGGAAGGAATGATTTCCAGTAGTCGCCGGTTTTACTTTGTGCAATTGCCGATGCCGAACTGAAAAGAATAACTGCTATAACTGCATATATATGCCTGGTAAGTTTCATAGTGTTCACAATAGTCAAATGTAAAGAAATAACGCATTTGGCGTGCAAATATTGCATATTACATGATCTGCACTACTATCCGACTATCAACAAATGCACTATTTCTTATTGCTGCGAGGTGGTGTTTTAGCACGTTCGGCCTGCAATTTCTGCATATCCTCGAGGCGTTTTGCCCACTTGGACGGAGTAGCAGGCTTGTTCTTATTCTCCTGCAACTGTGCATGAATTGCTTTTTCGTCGATGAAATATTTTTGTATAATGAATTGCTGGGCAATACTCAACAAGTTTGAAAATGTGTAATAACAAGTAAGGGCAGCCGCCATTTTATTGAACACACCCATAAGTATTACCGGGAATATAAACGGCATATACTTCATCATAGGGTTATTTGGGTCCTGTGGGGTCATATTCCTGTTATAGATAGCAAGGAACAAACTGGAAATGGTCATGAGCAAGGTAAACAGACTGATGTGATTACCATAAACAGAGGACAGGAACGGAATATTTGTACTCCAGCTGAAGATACTGTCGTAAGTCGAAAGGTCATGTGCCCAAAGGAAGCTTTGCTGCCTGAACTCTATAAATGACGGGAACAGGTAGTACATGGACAGCAGAATAGGTAGCTGGAAGAGCATAGGCAGGCACCCACCCAATGGATTGACCCCGGCAGTGCGGTACAGCTTCATTTGCTCCATGCTGAATTTTTGCTGATCGTCTCCGAGCCTTGCACGCAGTTCGTCTATCTCCGGTTTCATCACCCTCATTTTTGCAGAGGATAAGTAACTCTTGTAGGTGAAGAAAGACAGTATCAGGCGGATGAACAAGGTCATCAGTATAATGATGATACCATAGTTGCTGATGAAGCTCGACAGGAAGTAGAATATAGGTATGATGATACCCTTATTGATGTACTTAACGAAAGCCATAACGCCATATCCCAACGGAACCATGTCATCAAGGCCTATCTTGTAACTCTGTAAAGTGTGGTAATCGTTTGGTCCGATGTACCATCTTAATGAAGCGGATTGGGCATTATTGCCCGGTTTCAGTGGCAGATCGAAAACTGCAGAGCTCTGAGCCGCTATTACAGAGTCGCCTTCCTTATACAGAAATTTTTCGCGCATCTTGCTAAAGCCATCATCATTGATAAGTGCGGTAGAGAAGTATTGCTTGCGGAAGCCCAGCCAATGTGTTGCCGCATCGTTCTGTATTACTTTTTCTTCGGTCTTGGCAGTGAAGTAATCGTTGTCTTTGTTCTTATTGACATAGTATATCTGCGTACCCATGCGCTCGTTGGCAAGGTCCCTTTCGGTATGCAGGGCAAGGACGTTCCAGTTAAGCGAAACACTGTTTGCAGGCAGGCCTGTAAGGATAATGTTGCAACGCATCATGTAATCATCGGCGGCGAGGGTATATACCAGGTCCACCTTTTTACCATTGCCCAGATCGGCAGAGAAATCAATGGTCTTATCTCCGTTAGGCTCATTCCTTACAATAGGCGCGAAATACAGGTCGGCAGTAGATTTGCCATTATCAAAAGGAAGTATGGCACTAAGAATGTTACCGGGGCCACGGAACAGCGTTAGCGGCTTTTGGTCGTGTGTTTTGTACGCTTTAAGCGTAGCAGATACCGGGTAACCACCTTTGGTATTAAACACAAGAGATAGTTTTTTATTTTCAAGTGTTACCGTCTTAGCCTCGCCGTAATAGGAAACAGGTTGAGTTTTGCGAAGAGCTTCGGTAGCGGAATCTGGAACACCGGTAACAGTGGCAGCGGCTGCGGTAATGGTCTTAATTGTATCTATTTTGGCATTAGGATGAGCTTTGGCATAAGCTATCGAATCTGCCTTCTTTTTTTCATCGAATACTTTTTGTTCGTGCTGATTGTAGGTCAAATAGCCTACCAGCAACAAGGCCAAAAGAGAAAAGCCTATGATTTGGTTACGATCCATGTAAAAGGAAAAATGAGGCGCAAAGGTAGCGTATTTATATCAAATGGCTGACGGGCAGATATGTAAGAATGCCCGTTTTTCGGTAAGTGATGACATTTTGTCGGTAACTGATAGTTAGATGATTATGTAATGCTGATAGCCGGATTATCAAATATATCAGTCATTTCCTATCTTACTTGCCGATAACAGATGAAAACTATGTATAAACTGATGTTTCTTTTGGTGTTGCTGCCCGGTATATGCCTGGCACAGCGTGTGCAGCGTATAAAGGGTACCGTGGTAGATAAGGAATCGAAAGTGGCGTTGCCCGGCGTGAGTGTGAGCGTAGCGGACGTGGAGCCTGTAATAGGTGGTGTAACGGATACCAACGGAAACTTTGTGATCAATAATGTACCCTTTGGTAAACACAGGATAACTATATCTTATATAGGCTACCAGAGTGTAACGCTGAACGATATACTGGTAACATCGGCAAAGGAAGTGGTGCTGCCTGTGGAGATTGAAGAATCGGCAGTGAAAATGAATGAAGTGGTGGTGAGCCACAAGCGCGAACATATCAATGACATGGCGCTTGTCAGTACCAAGACATTTGATGTGCAGGAAACAGAACGGTATGCGGGCAGCAGGAACGACCCTGCGCGTATGGCCAGCAACTTTGCGGGTGTACAGGGCGGCGATGATTCGCGCAATGACATAGTGATACGCGGAAACAGCCCGCAGGGCGTGCTGTGGCGCATGGAAGGGATAGACATACCTAACCCAAACCACTTTTCGATACCGGGTACTACCGGCGGGCCGGTGAGTATGCTGAACAGTAAAACGCTGGCAAACAGTGACTTTTTCATGGGGGCATTTCCTGCTGAATATGGCGGTGCTATAGCGGGGGTGTTTGATGTGAAGCTGCGCAATGGTAATAATGACAAATATGAATTTACGGGGCAGTTTGGTTTCCTGGGAACGGAACTGGCAGCCGAAGGGCCACTATCGAGGAAGAACGGATCATCGTTCCTGGTGACCTACCGCTATTCTTCGCTGCAGATTTTCCAGGGGCTGAATATTAAAATAGGAACCTCATCGGTACCACACTACCAGGATGCCACATTCAAACTGAATTTTCCTATTGGCAAGAAATCGAACATTTCGGTGTTTGGGATAGGTGGGCTAAGTAATATAGACCTGGTAGTAAGTAACCTGGCCCAAAACAGCACTGAGCTATACGGCGAGAGTGACCGAGATCAGTACTTTACATCCAATACAGGCGTGGTGGGCGCATCATACAGCCATACTATAGACCAGAATACCTATACCAAATTCACAGTGGCACAAACAGCCAATGATATCTATGCCAACCACAACTTTGTGTTCCGTAATCCTGCCACCTTCAGTCCTGATTCTATAAAGCCGATACTGGGGTATGATTTCCTTACCGCCAGTACGGTAGCGCACTGGTTTGTGAACAAGAAACTATCGTCTAGACACACGTTGAAGTTTGGTATAGTGAACAATTTCTACCAGATGAACTTTACCGACAGCAGCAGGCAATACCCGCCAACAGCGCAGGCATGGCAGCACAGATCAGACTTTAACGGTAGTACAGACCTGGTGCAGGCCTATGTGCAGAGCAAGTATCGCCCGAATGATAAACTCACATTCACCGGTGG
>CAYZKL010000088.1:0-3225 GCA_964478855.1 uncultured Flavipsychrobacter sp. | reverse complement strand
GATATTATAACAGCAGGATATGGCCTGCACAGCCAGATGCAGCAACTGTTTCAATATTTTACCACGCTGCCCCAGAATCCTGCGGGAGCCATGCATAACTATAACATGGGTTTTACCCGAAGCCACCACCTGGTGCTGGGGTATGACAAGAAGCTATCTAAAAGTATAAAGACTCGTTTAGAGACCTATGGCCAATACCTGTTCAACGTACCTGTGGAAACAAGGATGGGATCATCATATTCGGTAGTGGACCAGGGATCGGGTTATTCCCGTTATTTCCCCGATACATTGCAGAATACAGGTACGGGTTATAACTATGGCGTAGAGCTCACAATAGAGAAATCATTCAGCCGTGGATACTATGTATTGCTTACCGGGTCGGTGTTTGACTCGAAAGCAAAGGGCAATGACGGTGTGTACAGGAATACAGATTATAATGGCCGGTATGCCATAAACATACTGGGTGGCTATGAGCATAAGCTGGGCAGCTACAGTACTTTCATCGCCGGAGCCAAAGCAACATTCATAGGCGGCAAATTGTATTCGCCGGTAGATACCGCACTATCGAATGTGCTGGGTGATGCCGTGGTGGTGGACAGTTTGCGTAATACGCTGCAGTTCAAAGCATACTCGAGAGTGGACCTGAAGTTGGGCGTAAGGTTTAACTCGAAGAGAGTGACTCATGAAATAGCGCTGGACTTGGTGAACATCCTGAACACCAAAAATGTGTTGTCGCAGACCTATAGTTACGGGCTGAACCAGCAGACAGCAGGCGCACAGCCATTTTACTATCAATACCAACTGGGTTTCCTGCCCATATTTTATTACCGCCTCGATTTCGGTATCAGGAGAAAAGACTAAATCGGTTTATCTTTGACGTATGAGCAGCGTACTATTCTTAAAAGAAAACGGCGTAGGGTATATAACCCTGAACCGCCCTGATAAATATAACAGCTATAACCGCGAGATGGCCCTTGCCCTGCAAGGCTACCTTGACGCATGTGAGGCGGATGACGAAGTGCGCTGCATCTACCTTACAGGTGCCGGTAAGGGATTCTGCTCGGGTCAAGACCTGTCGGAGGCGATGAACCCAACCCCTGAAGAGTTTGAGCGTATGGTGCGCGAGCATTACAATGCCACCATACTGCGTCTGCGTAAAATAGAAAAGCCGATAATAGCCGCTGTAAACGGTGTAGCTGCCGGGGCAGGTGCCAACATAGCCCTGGCATGCGACATAGTGCTGGCAAGCGAAAGTGCAAGCTTCCTGCAGGCATTCAGTAAGATAGGGCTGATACCTGATAGCGGCGGAACCTTCATTCTGCCGAGGCTGGTGGGTATGCAACGGGCCGCAGCCCTGATGATGACCGGGGAGAAAGTAGGTGCGGCAGATGCCGTGGCTATGGGCATGATCTATAAGTCTTATGCGGATGATGTATTTGAAGCAGAAAGTAAAAAAATGGCCATGACCCTGGCGCAAATGCCTACAAAAGGGATAGGCCTCACCAAGCGCCTGCTGAACCGATCTTACAGCAACGACCTGCAGCAGCAACTGGATATGGAGAAAGAAGTGCAGGTGCAGGCAGGTACCAGCGAAGACTTCAGGGAAGGGGTGCTGGCATTCCTGGAGAAAAGGAAACCAATTTTCAAGGGTAAATAGCCACGAATGAGCAGAAGAAAAGTCATATTATACATAGCTACGAGTCTTGACGGTTATATAGCCGCTCCCGGCGGCGATCTCAATTTCCTCGGTATGGTGGCTAAGGAGGGTGAGGATTATGGCTATGCTGAGTTTGTTAAGACCGTAGATACCGTGATCATGGGTCGAAAAACTTATGATTCTGTTCTCGCTATGGGTTACGACTATCCTCATGCTAATAAAGAAAGCTATATAATAACCCGGACCGTGCGACCCTCGATCGGCAATATCCGGTTTTATACCGGAACCCTTAAAGAACTTGTATTGCAGCTCAAGGCCGGACCTGGGAAGAATATTTACTGTGATGGCGGTGCAGAAGTGGTCAATATGCTGGAGCAGGATGACCTGATAGACGAATACATCATCTCTGTGATACCGGTAATGCTGGGCGGCGGCACACGATTGTTTGCTGATGGCAGGTCTGAAATGGCGCTGGAATTGATATCCTCCCGGTCTTATCCCAGCGGATTGGTACAGTTGCATTACAGTAAACACCGCAAATAAGGAGAGGTAAGCTGTACTTATTCTCATAAGGTTATATATCATCATGTTTTTTCGGGTTAATAACTTCCTTCAAAAATTTGTAGGTTTGCACCATGATCGCCACACTTGAACAAGCCACCAAACTTGGCCTTCGCGAAGAAGAATTCGAGAAAATAAAAGAGATACTGGGCCGTACGCCTAATTTTACTGAAGTAGCTATGTACTCCGTGATGTGGAGTGAGCATTGCAGCTACAAGAACTCCATAAAATGGCTGAAAACACTGCCACGTGACGGTGCAAAACTGCTGGTGAAAGCCGGTGAGGAAAATGCCGGCCTTGTAGATATAGGCGATGGCTGGGGCTGTGTGTTCAAAATAGAATCTCATAACCACCCGTCTGCTATTGAACCGTTCCAGGGGGCGGCAACGGGTGTGGGCGGTATTCACCGTGATATATTTACAATGGGTGCGCGCCCTATTGCATCGCTTAACTCCCTGCGTTTCGGTAAGGTGGATAACCCTAAGACACGCTGGCTGATAAAAGGTGTGGTAAAAGGTATAGGCCATTACGGTAACTGCTTTGGGGTACCTACGGTAGCCGGAGAAGTATATTATGAAAGCTGCTACCAGACCAACCCGCTTGTGAATGCTATGAGCGTGGGTGTGGTGAAAGTGGGCCAGACCGTATCTGCAACATCGCATGGCGCGGGTAACCCTGTGTTCATCGTAGGTGCATCTACAGGTAAGGATGGTATAGGTGGTGCATCCTTTGCATCGGCAGATATCAGTGAGAACAGCGCGGAGTCGCTGCCATCGGTACAGGTGGGTGACCCGTTTGAAGAAAAGAAACTGCTGGAAGCCTGCCTGGAAATGATACCAACAGGAGCGCTGATAGGTATGCAGGATATGGGTGCAGCGGGTATTACCTGCAGCACAAGCGAAATGAGCGCCAAAGGTGAGCATGGCATGATCATACACCTGGATAAAGTACCTACCCGCCAGCATAATATGAAACCATGGGAAATGCTGCTGAGCGAAAGCCAGGAG